>DGGP01000125.1 GCA_002392265.1 Firmicutes bacterium UBA3871
TGCAATCCGGCCATCGGCGGCACCGGTAAGGGTCATTTGGTCAGAGAAATTGATGCTTTGGGCGGGGAAATGGGT
The DNA here is from genome assembly GCA_002392265.1 of Firmicutes bacterium UBA3871. GTDB lineage: Bacteria > Bacillota > Clostridia > Peptostreptococcales > Anaerovoracaceae > UBA3871. Next base: position 76 of record DGGP01000125.1, read on the forward strand.
CTGAATATAGATAAAACCTTTATTCAGAGCCGTATGCTGAATACCGCAAAAGGTCCTGCGGTTCATTCCCTGCGTGCGCAGGCTGACAAGCATGCTTATCATGATCAGATGAAAAAGACTTTGGAGCTTACGGATAATCTGGATTTAAAGCAGGGTGAGGCTGTTGATTTAATTGTCGAGGAAGGTCATGCCAGAGGAGTAGTCCTTCGGACGGGGGCCGTCTACAGAGCAAAGGCTGTGGTCATTGCAACGGGCACTTTTCTTAGAGGTAAGATTTTTATCGGAGAAAGCAGCTTTCCTTCGGGACCGAACGGCCTGACACCGTCGGTTGAGCTTGCAGATAATCTTGCAAAGCACGGCATGAAGCTTCGCAGATTTAAAACGGGAACGCCGGCAAGAGCGCTGTCGCAAAGCCTGGACTACTCTAAAATGACGGAGCAGCCCGGAGATGAGCATATTGTCCCGTTTTCGTTTATGAATGATGAGCTTGAAAAGGATCAGATTTCCTGCTGGCTTTCATATACAAATGAGGAAACTCATAAAATAATAAACGATAATTATCACAGAAGCGGTCTTTTCACGGGCGAGATTGAAGGTATTGGTCCGAGATATTGTCCGAGCATAGAGACAAAGCTTCAGAGATTCAAGGACAAGGAAAGGCACCAGCTTTTTATTGAGCCTGAAGGCCTTGAAACTGATGAAATTTATATTCAGGGCATGAGTACGTCACTTCCTGAGGATGTTCAGCTCGCTTTCTATAAAACGATTGCAGGTCTTGAAAATATTCGGATTACCAGACCTGCTTATGCGATTGAATATGATTGTATCAATCCGCTTTCTCTAAAGCTTTCGCTTGAGAGTAAGGATATTGACGATCTTTTCTGCGCCGGACAGTTCAACGGTAGCTCCGGTTACGAAGAGGCTGCTGCACAGGGTTTGATTGCCGGAATTAATGCAGCCCTTAAAATTCAAGGGAAAGAGGCGTTTATTCTTGATCGGAGCGAAGCATATATCGGCGTTTTAATTGATGATATGGTGACAAAAGGTACTGATGAGCCTTATCGTATTATGACCAGCCGCGCAGAATACAGACTGGTGCTGCGCCAGGATAACGCCGATTTGAGGCTGACTGAAAAAGGACACGAAATAGGGCTTGTCTCCGAAGGAAGATATGAAAAATATCTGGCAAAGAAAAAGCAGATTGAGGACGAGAGAAAGAGGCTTGATGAAACATGGGTAACTCCGTCGCAGGCAAACGGATGGTTGTCTTCCCATGGGAGTAGTCCTCTGCAAAATCGGGCGACGATGACGGAAATTTTAAAGCGGCCGGAGCTTAGTTATGCCGATCTTGCCGAAATTGACGAAAATATGCCGGCGTTGTCTCAGCATGCAGTTGCTCAGCTTGAGGTTCAGATTAAATACGAAGGGTATATCACAAAACAACAGCAGCAGATAGAGAAGTTTAAGAAACTTGAAAATAAAAAACTGGACCCTGATTTTGATTATTCGACCATAGATTCACTTCGCATAGAGGCGATAGAAAAATTATCCGCTGTTAAACCTCTTTCGCTGGGTCAGGCGTCGAGAATATCCGGTGTATCGCCGGCAGATATAAATGTGCTTTTGATTTATTTGGGAAAGCAGAGAAGAAAGCATTGAAATTAATGAGAAATGACCGTTTTTGGTAAGGAGGCTCTAATTTTGCGTATATTCGTTTTAGGATACCTCGGGGTAAATTGCTATGAGGTGGCCAAAAAAATCGCGTCAGAACTCAATTCTGAGGCTCAGAAAAGTCTGACAACTGGAAAATATTGTCAGGAAAATTTCGAAATTTCCGCTGAGGAATTAGCTCCTGCGAAAGACAGCCCTTTTGAGGTTTTGGACATGCCTTCCGAGATAGAAAGACTGGATGGAAGATCTCTTCTTAAAATTTGCATGGGTCACGGTGAACACGCTATCAGGAATAATGAATATGAGGTTTTGTCAAAGCTGATTAATCCGAATTTTGATATCGGAATAGCAAAGAATGAAGTTTATCCGAAAAATCTTGTTGTTTCCTGCGGGGATGGCATAGTTTTGGATGGTCAGTGCTATGAAATGTTGCTCGGTCAAAGAAGAGTGGTCGTTACACTGCCGCTGGAAGAGATGTGGAATAATGCAAAGGATGATAAGAGCATTCCTTATGCGTATATGCAGTTTGGTTCGGACGAGGAGCGGTTTGCTCAGTTTATGAAAAACTATGAGCTGAGAACCCACTTATATCAAGGCTTGCAGTGATGTTTCACATGAAACATTTTTGCTGTGAAAGGTGTTTTTATGGATGAATTAAAAAAGGTTTTGGAGGAAAACGGAATAGCGGTCGGCGATGAAACGTTAGAAAAATTTAATTCCTATATGGAAGAAATTTTGGGGTGGAATGAAAAGGTAAACCTGACGGCAATAACCGACAAAAAAGAATTTGTGCAAAAGCATTTTACCGACAGTGTGCTCTGTGTGGGCAAAAAAGAAATGCAGGATGCAAAAACTGTAATTGATGTTGGAACAGGAGCCGGTTTCCCGGGAGTGCCACTGGCCATTGTTTTTCCCGAAAAAAATTTTGTCCTGATGGATTCGCTCAACAAAAGGCTGAAGATAATAGACGAAATATGTGCAAAACTGAAAATCACAAACGTTGAGGTGAAGCATGCCAGAGCTGAGGAGCTGGGGCAGAGCAAGGACTACAGAGAATGCTTTGATCTTTGTGTAAGCCGCGCGGTTGCGAATCTTGCCACTTTGTCGGAATATTGCTTGCCTCTGGTGAGAGAGGGCGGATACTTTTTTGCTTACAAGGGGCCTGAGGCTGAGAATGAAGTAAAGGCTGCGGGTCGTGCGCCGGCAATTCTCGGAGGAGAGCTGAAGGAGGTTTTTCGTCCGGAGACAGAGCACTTTAAATTCGATCATAATATACTGATTTACAAGAAAGTAAAACCAACACCTAAAAAATATCCGCGCAAGGCGGGCACGCCTGCAAAGGAACCGCTCAAATAGCAACGAAGCTGCCGCAATTCGGCGGCTTTTTTGTTTCACGTGAAACATCATTTTTTAGTAGTATTTTATGGCTCTATAATGTATAATATCATTTGGAAGGTAAATCGGAGAGGAGGAGCTTACTTTGGGTAAAGCTATAGCAATTTTTAATCAAAAAGGCGGCGTTGGAAAGACAACGACAAATATCAATCTGGCAGCATGTCTTGCCATAAAAAACAAAAAAGTATTGATTATAGACATTGATCCGCAGGGCAACACGACCAGCGGCGTAGGCATTGCGAAGGACGGCCTTGATTACACCAGCTACGACATTCTGGTGGACAAAAAGGTTTCGGCTGAAAAATGCATCATGAAGACTTCTGTTAAAAATCTCGATATCATACCTGCATCGGTAAATCTTGCCGGCGCGGAAATCGAGCTTGTAAAAATGGGAGACGGCAGAGAAAGAAGATTAAAGGCAGCAATCGATGCGGTAAAGGGTAAATATGATTACATCTTTATCGATTGTCCACCATCGCTCGGACTTTTGACAATAAACTCGCTGACAGCAGTAGACAGCGTTCTGATTCCCATTCAGTGCGAATTCTATGCTCTTGAAGGTGTCAGTCAGCTCGTCAGCACTATCGACCTGGTAAAGAAATCACATAATCCGGGTCTGGAGATTCAGGGTGTAATTCTGTCAATGTTTGACGGCAGAACGAATCTCTCCATTCAGGTCGTACAGGAAGTAAAGAAATACTTCAAGGGAAAGGTATACACAACGGTTATTCCGCGCAACGTCAGACTTGCAGAGGCACCGAGCTATGGTATGCCTATTACGGAATACGATCCTAAATCAAAGGGCGCAGAGGCTTATATGGAATTTGCCGAAGAGTTCCTTGAATTAGAGGAGGACTAGTATGGCTACGAAGAAAAAGGGACTGGGCAGAGGGCTTGAAGAGCTTTTCGGAACGGTCGAAATAAAGACTTCGAATCAGACTGCAAAGAATAGCACTGAAGCGGCAGAGGTTAATTCCGAAAACACCGTTCAGTATTTGGATATAAACAAGATTCGTCCAAATCAGGATCAGCCGCGAAAGAACTTCAACGAAGAAAAAATCGCCGAGCTTGCGGATTCGATAGTTCAGCACGGAATCATACAGCCGCTGCTTGTCAGAAAGGTAAAGAACGGATACGAAATCGTAGCCGGTGAAAGAAGATACAGAGCAGCTCGCAAGGCAGGGCTTACTGAGGTTCCGTGTCTGGTAAGAGAGCTTACCGGAGAGCAGAACATGCTCCTCGCTATCATTGAAAACATGCAGCGCGAGGATTTGAACGCAATCGAAGAGGCCGAAGGCATAAACAAGATGATAAATGCTTACGGGCTGACTCAGGAGCAGGTTTCAAAGGCGGTTGGAAAGAGCCGTCCGTACATAACGAACTCGCTCAGACTGCTAAAGCTGCCTGAAGAAATTCGCGGCATGCTGGTGAATGAAGAAATATCGACAGGACATGCCAGGGCGCTGATAAACGTAGAGGATGCGAAGAAGCAGCTCGTTTTAGCGCGCCGTGCAAAGGAAGAGGGCTTGTCGGTTCGCATACTTGAACAGCTTGCAGGCCAGCTTACCTCTACGGCAAAGCCGAGCAAAAAAGCCGCAAAAAAGAAAAAGGATCCCGATCTTGCCAGAGTAGAGGAAGAGCTCAAAAAGGCAGTGGGGACAAAGGTTAATATTCACGGCAAAGCAGGAAAGGGCAGAATAGAAATCGAATATTATTCAAAGGATGAGCTTGAAAGACTGATTGACCTGCTTCGGTCGTTGCAATAGAAAAATAAAAGGGATACAAGGGGAAGAATATGCCGGTAAAATTTGTGGCAATTGCATATGCGATTTGGAATCTGATAATCTTTTTGATGTATGGCATCGATAAACTCAAGGCAAAAAAAGATGCCCGGAGGATTAGTGAATTCACACTGCTTTGGTGCGCTTTTGTCATGGGAGGAGTCGGAGCATTTATAGGGAGCAAGGCCTTCCATCATAAAACGCAGAAGACCAAGTTCAGGATACTGCTACCGACGGCGCTACTTTTTAACATCGTTGTAATCGCTTGCTACATCTGCTGGGTAATCGGCATTATATAATCCATTTATAGATATAACGATTCTATGGACAGTTCGAAAACCTCCTGTCCTAAAATAAAACTAGGAGAAAACAAATGAATAATGAAACACTTTTGGTACTGAGCATAATCGTGCTTTACGGCTTGGTTCTGCTTTGGTACAAACTATTCGGTAAAGTAGGACTTTATGTGTATGTGGGGCTTATCACAGTCGTTGCAAACATTGAAGTCCTTATTCTTGTGGATGCTTTCGGTATGGAGCAAACCTTGGGCAATGTGCTCTTTGCTTCCATATTCCTAGCGACCGACATTCTGTCGGAAAAGGAAGGCAAGGCCGCGGCAAACCGTGCGGTGCACATAGGCTGTATGACAATGATAAGCTTTATACTTATCAGTCAGAGTTGGCTACTCTACACGCCGTCGGCAAACGATTGGGCATCGGAGAGCTTCCACGTGCTCTTTACGGCGGCACCGAGAATTATGGTTGCCAGCCTCGTAGTCTACGCGATTTCGCAAAAGCTTGATGTGTGGCTTTATCATGCAATCTGGAAGGCAACCGAAAAGGCAACGCTTTCCAGAGACCGCCTCTTGTGGGTGAGAAACAATGGCTCCACATTGACAAGCCAGCTTGTGAACACGGTGCTTTATAATGTTCTGGCATTTGCGGGGACATATGACGTAAAGACGCTCATCAGCATCATTGTTGCAGGCTACGTAATTTATATAGTCACTTCGGTTTGCGACACACCGGCGCTTTACATAGCGCGCCGCATGAAGGTTCAGGATGCCGAAAAGGTGACGAAATAGAAACACAAAAGGAAAATTATGGCAGCAAGTGCGATAGAAAAACTGGATAATGAAGAGGCGTTTGAAGCGCAAGGATCACAGGGAAATAAAATGATTCCGGTGATGATTTGCGCACAGCTGATTTTCGGAACAACCGCGATATTTACAAAGCTTGCAGGATTGCCGGCCAGCTTTATCTGTATGAGCAGAGGGTGTCTTGGCTTTATATTTTTGCTTTTTCTTTATGCTGTAATAGGAGTAAAGATAGATTTTTCGGCGATTCGAAAGAATTTGGTGCTCCTGATTATCACCGGCGCATCGCTTGCCATGCATTGGATTTTGGTATATGAGTCGTATGCGTATACGAGAGTTGCCACATCTTCGCTTTGCTTTTATACGGCCCCGATATTCGTCATTTTGGCGGGACCGTTTGTGGTCGGCGAAAAGATGACGGTAAAGAAGATGCTGTGTGTGCTTGCTGCGCTGCTCGGATTGAGCTTTTTAAGCGGCTTTTGGCAAGCAGGCGGCAGTGTCGGGAAAGAGCTTCCCGGCATACTTTTATCGCTCTCGGGTGCGATGCTCTATGCGATGGAGATATTCTTGTGCAAGAAATTAAAAGGGATTTCATCCTATGATGTGACAATAGTGAACATGCTGATGGTTTTCATTGTGTCGTCAGTGAATGTGGCGTTCCGCGTTGACGTTTCGGCGATACAATTCGGCGGGCTCTCTGTTGTTATCCTGTTTATCCTCGGGGCGATGAATACGGCTACGGCGTATGTTCTGTATTTCAAAGCCTTTCGCGGTATGCAAGCGCACAGTGTGGCGATGATGTCATACATTTCACCGGTAACAACGGTGTTCTTGTCGGCACTGGTGCTGAGAGAGAGTCTCGATGTCTACGATTTACTCGGCGGCATCCTCATCCTCGGCGCATGCTTTGTGAATGAGATGAAGAGATAAAAAGTCGCACTTGCTGATAATTTTTCTCGGAAACACCCTCCAAAGCCTAAAGTTTATACCTTTTCCTGCCGATGATATAATTGTAGGTCTATCTATTTTACGCAAGGAGGCGATGAAATGAGGATTGAAAGTTCAAACCTCGCTCTGCAGGGAAGCAGTTATTCAGCCACCGTAGTTAACACCTATCGCTCGCAAGAAGTAATTGCGATGAAGATGGTGGACCCTAACGCGCCGAACAATCCGGAACGTTCGATTACGCGTATAAGAGGAGACGACTATGAGGGAGGAGAAAATCCATTCCCTGAAGGCGAAAAAGACAAAGTTACTGTAAGCACACAGCCGCAAGTTGTCCACAAAGCAAACTCCCTCGGAGGCTATTCTACTTTGATGACGCGCAACAAGTTACGTATGATGATACTTGAACAGCTGCTTCAAAGACTGAATGGTTCCGGCGAGAAGTTCCACAGCCACTCGGAGGCTCCGCAATCGACAGGCTATGACAGCAGAGGACAGGCAGTTCTTTCTGCCCCTTCTCGGCAAATGGCAACGGTCGTAAGAGATACCTTTGAAATGGAAACTGTTAGAGAAGAAGGCTTTTCCTTTTCTGCAAAAGGTTCTGTGGTAACGGGCGACGGAAGGAGTATTAATCTCGAGCTGAATTTCTCGTTCAGCCAGAGTTTCCGTACTTCAACAACAATCGTAAGTGAAATCGAAAGAAGACTGGTTGACCCTCTGGTAATCAGCTTTGACGGAAAAATGCCTGAGCTTGCCGACAATACCATGTCCTTTGACCTGGATTGCGACGGAATGCCGGATGATATGAGGATGATGAAGCCGGGCAGCGGCTTCATCGCTCTCGACAAGAACGAAAACGGCAGGATCGACGATGGCAGTGAGCTCTTCGGACCGGCTAACGGAGACGGTTTCAAGGAGCTTGCAAAGTAT
>DGGP01000116.1 GCA_002392265.1 Firmicutes bacterium UBA3871
TCCACGCTGTTGTACTCATTCCGGATTTCCAGCTTTCAACAGAGCTTTCCAGAAGCGTGCTGCCAAAGAGCCTGGATTACAAGAGTGCGATTTACAATATTTCACACGGAGCAGTTCTTTTAAAGGCGATGGAGCTGGGAGACGAAAAGCTGATCGATGCGGCTCTCAGAGACAGACTTCATCAGGAATACAGAAAGGGACTCATTCCGGGCTATGAGACTGCTGAAAAGGCGGCTCGCGAAATCGGCATAATTACATACTGTCTATCGGGTGCGGGTCCTACTCAGCTGGCGCTTTTAAAGGGTGACAGCAAGGCTTTCGCAGAAAAGCTCAGAGAAAAAACAAAGGAGGAGCTGCCGGGATGGACCATCATGGCAGTCGATGTGGATAACGAAGGTGTAGTGAGTGATTTAATCGAAAAGAGGGTAAATAATGATTGTACTTGACATTATTAACGCAGCATTCGACAGAATGAGCATTATCTTTGGAGGCACGGACTTTCTGGCTGTGCTTTTCAAGCTGATACTTGCGACACTGCTCAGCGGGTGCATAGGTCTCGAAAGGGGCGTACACAGGCAGAATGCGGGCTTTAGAACTTATATACTTGTCTGCATAGGCGCATGTATCGCCATGATGACAAATCAGTACATAGTAGAGTATATCAGCGGCACAGCAGACCCCGCCAGACTCGGCGCGCAGGTAATCACAGGCGTCGGCTTCCTCGGAGCGGGGACGATAGTGCTTGCGGGAAGGCATGTCGTGGGGCTTACGACAGCGGCGGGCCTTTGGGCGAGTGCTTGTCTGGGGCTGGCGATAGGCATAGGCTACTTTTCGGCCGCAATCATCGCAGCGGTGCTGATTTTGGTCGTACTGGCATTTCTGCCAAAGCTTGAAGACAGAGTGCTAAAGGAGAGCAAGCTCTATACTATGCACATTGAGCTTCAGGACGCACGCAGCTTCAAGGGCTACATTGCGAGCCTGAAAGAGGCAAAAATCAATATCAGAAAGACTACAATCAGCAAGACACCACCGCTTGTGGCAGGCGGCATCAGCTTCAGAGTAATGCTCGAGAGGCCTGATGACATGACCGGAGATGAGCTGATGCACATATTAAACGATTACGAAGGTTTGTATATACTTGAGGAGCTTTGATAATGTATAGGGAAATACGCAGGAAAAAAGCAATGCTCGAGGCGAGAGTGCCTTTTGCACCCGGTGTGGTTAATGCAATATCCGAGATGAATCTCGAGGATATGATATTTACAACCCTGAGACTTTCGGGTTCCCCGCTTTCCAGAGAAAGTACCCGCGATATGTTAAAGGGAAACGTGGTCAGGGAGGCGACCGTTCATGAGCATATCATGCTCGAAAGATACAGGAGACTGCAGGAGGAAATGACCGATTTGTCGGAAATGAAAAGCTCTCTTAATCTGCGCACTCTGCTCAGGCTTTATTCAATTCTGACAGAGGATGCCGGTGCGGATGTCTACAGAAAGGATAATCCTGTTATTTACGAGCTTTCCTATACACCGCCTCATTTTCTCGATGTGCCCGAGCAGATGGACATACTGATGAAGTGGATGGCACGTGAAAACGACGATGAGTTTGGCGGAAACGAGCTGTTAAAGGCTGCGCATTTTCACTGCCGCCTGATCGAAATCTTTCCATTTGACGAGGTCAGCAGCGAGATGGCGAGAATCGGGCTATATTACTACATGATGTCAAAGGGATATCCTGTATTTACCTTTAATTTCAGCGAAAGCGAATACAACAAGGCCATCGAGACTTATCTGAAAAAAGAAGACATAGGCCCACTTTACAGCGGACTGGAAAGATCTCTTTTCAACAAGCTCGACATGATGGTCATGATGACAACGGGAGAACAGAACTAAGTGAATTACGATAAGTTAAAAATGCTGCTCAAAGATCAGCTCGGTGAGGATGCAGTTATAGAAAATGCGGATATGAGGGATTATACCTCCTTTAGAGCGGGCGGACGGGCAAATCTTTTGGTTATACCGGAAACGCTCGAGGAGCTGCGGTATACGCTCTACATGCTCGGCAGAGCATCTGCGGACTGCAATACCTGCGGCGGATGCTCGGGCTGCGGCGGATGCTCGAGCTGCGAAAGCCCTGCCGAAGAAATCCCATACATGGTTATCGGAAACGGCAGCAACATTTTAGTCAGAGACGGCGGCTATGAGGGCGTTTTGGTACGCCTCGGAGACGGCTTTGACTACGCAAATGCGGAGCCGGACGGAAGCCTCACGGCTGGAGGCGCTGCTCTGCTTCGTACGGTGGCAGTAGCAGCGGCAAATGCGGAGCTTACAGGCTTTGAATTTGCAAGCGGAATACCCGGCAGCGTAGGCGGTGCTTGCTTTATGAATGCAGGTGCTTACGGCGGTGAAATGAAGGATGTGCTGACGGAGGTTATCACCATTTCAAAGGACGGCAGCGTTGAAAGACTGGTACCTGCTAATGAGCTGGAGCTCGGATACCGCACCAGTGCGCTTGAAAAAAGCGGAGACATTGTGGTAAAGGCAAAGTTTATGCTCAAAAAAGGTAGCAGGGAAGAGATAGAAAATACGATGAAGGAGCTTCGGAGGAAGCGCAACGAAAAGCAGCCTGTGAACCTGCCGAGTGCGGGGAGCTTTTTCAAAAGGCCGGAAGGGCATTTTGCCGGGGCATTGATTGAAGAAGCAGGGTTAAAGGGTTTGTCGGTGGGCGGAGCCAGAGTTTCGCCTCTGCATGCGGGCTTCATAGTCAATGAAGGCGGTGCTACGGGCAGAGACATAGAAGCGCTGATGCGCCTCGTACAGAATACGGTAGAGGCAAAGACCGGAATAAGGCTTCTGCCCGAAGTGAGAATCATCGGACGGGAGAAATAATGATTACGAAAAATACGAAAATAAAGTTCAGCGGTTATGAGTATGAAGGATATCGCATGATATGGGATATTCACACGCACACAACCTACAGCCACGGGAAAGGCACGATAGAGGAAAACGTGAATGCGGCTCTGGCGCTCGGGCTCGAGGAAATTGCGATTACCGATCACGGTCCGGGGCATCTGACCTACGGTATAGATAAAGCTCTGATTCCCGAAATGCGTGCGGAAATCGACAGGCTTCAGGCGCTTCATCCGGAAATCCGAATCAGGCTCGGTGTTGAGGCGAATGTCACAGCGGTGGGCAATCACCTGGATATAGCACCAAAGGAGTTTGCCGACTACGATTATGTGCATGCGGGATATCATTACGGCATCAGAAACGGAAACTGCATGAAGAATTTCATGAACTGGTCGCTTCCGGGAAATCTCTGGGGCAAGGAGCTGCTTTTGGCAAATACGGAGATGACTGTGGCCGCGCTGTACGAAAACAATATAAAGATACTGACCCATCCCGGCGACAAGGGACCTTTTGATATGCACGCTCTGGCAAAGGCGTGTGAGGAAACGGACACACTGATGGAAATCAGCACATGGCACAGTCATTTAACTGAAGATGAGCTTTTAATCTGCAAGAAATATGATGTAAAGTTTGTTATTTCCAGCGATGCGCACGTACCCGGCAGAGTCGGAGACGCGGCGGTTGCAATAAAGAGAGCTTTCAAGGCGGGAATAGATCCCGAAAGGATAGTAAACATCAAAAAATTTAAGTAGCTGTGATTTGAAAAGAAAGGAAGAACGATGAAAGTTGTTATCGTAACCGGACTGTCCGGAGCAGGCAAAACCCAGGCAATCAACTGCCTGGAGGATATGGGATATTACTGCATAGACAATATGCCGCCTGCGCTCATCGGCAATTTCATGGAGCTGCTCGATGCAGGTTCGATGCAGGGTGAGATTGAAAAGGTGGCGCTGGTAATAGATGTGCGCGCCGGTGCGTTCTTCGCAAATGCTGACGACATTATAGCGGGACTTAAGCGTGCGGGATCCGATTCAAAGCTGATTTTCCTCGAAGCTAGCAACGAGGTTCTGGTTCGCAGATATAACGAAACCAGACGCAGTCATCCTCTTTCGGATTCGGGCAGCCCGTTAAAGGGCATCGAAAAAGAAAAGGCGATGATGGAGCCTGTAAGAAAGCTGGCGGATATTATTATAGATACATCCGGCATGAAGTCGAGCAGGCTGAAGCAGGAAATCCGCAATTTCATTGCAGGCGGAGCCACCGTGGACAACTTTGTAATAAATATTACCTCGTTCGGATTCAAGCGCGGAATCCCGCAGGAAGCGGATTTTATTTTCGATGTGCGCTTTATACCGAATCCTTTCTATGTTGCCAGCATGAAAAAGCTGACGGGAAACAACAAAAAGGTGCAGAATTATGTGCTGAAATTCCCTGAGACAAAGGAATTTATCGAAACTCTGGATAAAATGATAACAGACATGATCCCATGCTATATACGCGAGGGAAAGTATCATCTGAACATAGCATTCGGCTGCACGGGCGGCCAGCACAGATCCGTAAGCCTAGCAAACGTATTTGCGGAGAGATTCAACAGGGAGGGCATGCATGTGACACTCACGCACAGGGAACTTGAATAGCGATGTTTGTTTGACACATCCTTTCCTGCTATGATATACTTGAATTTAGCTGACAAGCTAATATCAAGCAACTAATGATTTATGAAAAAGGAGATAATGATGGAAAAACTGATTATCAGCGCATGTATTTGCGGAGCCGAAGTAACTAAAGAGAACAATCCTGCAGTTCCTTACACTGTAGAAGAAATGGTAAGAGAAGCAAAGTCCGCTTATGAAGCAGGCGCAGCACTCATCCACCTTCACGTAAGATGGGACGACGGTACACCTACACAGGACAAGGGCAGATTCCAGGAAGTAGTTGATGCTATCCGCAAAGAGTGCCCGGATGTTATTATTCAGCCTAGCACAGGCGGTGCGGTAGGTATGACAGACCTTGAAAGACTTCAGTCAACAGAAATCACTCCGACACCTGAAATGGCTACTCTCGACTGCGGAACATGCAATTTCGGCGGAGACGAGATTTTTATCAATACAGACAACACAATCAACAACTTTGGCGATATCATGAAGGAAAGAGGCATCAAGCCTGAATGTGAAGTATTCGACAAGGGTATGATTGACCTCGCATTAAAGGCAGCAAAGAAGGGCCATATCGATTATCCGATCCACTTTGACTTCGTTCTCGGCGTACAGATGACTGCAACTCCGAGAGACCTCGTATTCATGGCAACAAGCGTTCCTGCAGGCTCAACATGGACTGCAACAGGTATCGGCAAGAACTGCTGGGATATCGTAGCAACTACAATCGCACTCGGCGGACACGTTCGTGTAGGTTTTGAAGACAACGTATACATGAGCAAGGGCGTTCTGGCAAAGTCAAACGGCGAAATGGTAGAGAGAGTAGTTCAGATTGCAAAGCTGATGAACAGAGAAATCGCAACTCCTGCAGAAGCAAGAGAAATTCTCGGCCTGAAGCCTTTAAAGTAAGAAATTACAATAATTTAACAGATGAGTTTTTCACTTGATGTAAAAAACGAGCTCGCGCATGTGATGCCGGAAAAGAAATGCTGTATGCTGGCGGAAATAGCCGGTTTTATCAGGATGTGCGGCACAATCAGCCCGGTTGGCGGCGGAAAGATGAAGCTGATGCTCATCACCGAAAACCCTGCCACCTTGCGTCACTATAAAAAGTTAATAAAAGAGTACTACGACGTGGACGCAAATATCGAGGTAGGCGAAGCCGCGGGACCAAAGCGCGGGAAAATCTACGTTTTGACAATGGATGACCGTGCGGACCAGCTGGCGGAGCCGATACTCAGAGAGACCGGAATGCTGCTTGTCCGGGGCGGAATGAACTATTTCAGCGACGGTATCTATGATACCCTGACAAAGTCGAAATGCTGCCGCAAGGCATATCTGCGGGGTCTTTTCCTCGGTTCGGGCACGATTTCGGACCCTCAGAAGTCGTATCAGCTCGAGTTTATATGTAGCAGCCGTGTGCTCGCAGCGGATATCAGAAAGCTCATCAATACATTTGTCGATTTGAAACCGAAAATCGCAAGCAGAGGCAAGAATTACATCGTTTATGTTCAGGAATCCGCACAGGTGGGCGATATGCTGAACATAATGGGTGCGCACAATCAGTTCTTTGAGCTTGAAGGCGTGCGCATGATGAAGGATGCGAGAAATCGTGCAAATCGAATCTCAAACTGCGACAACGCAAACATGGATAAAACCCTGAATGCGGCGCAGAAACAGATTGAAGCGATAAAAAGGCTCACCGATGAAATCGGGATGAAGGGCCTGCCGGAAAAGCTGCGCGAGGTTGCTCAGAACAGACTCGACCATCCGGATGCTACGCTGCAGGAGCTCGCTGACATGATGGATCCGCCCATGAAAAAGTCCGGGCTGAATCATCGCCTGCAAAAGCTTTTGGAGCTCGCCTCAAAATATTAAAAAAACATAAAAAATATTGCGATAGCCGTTATCCGCAGGGTTTCGGCCATCGCTTTTTTATTGGCAAAGGGGCCCTGATGTAGTATAATAATTGTGTATGTATGCATACCAGAAACAGACTTTAGAGGTGAAATAAATGCGAATTATTACAGCTTGCAGCGGAGTACTCATGATACTCACATCCATTTGGTGCTTTTTCCATGTAGGAAACACATTTTTGTCACTTGCGTTTGTCATAGGTGTGGCAATGGTTATCCAGGCATTTGGCGGGGTTTGCGCCTATATCGGTGCGAGAAACGAGTTTCTCAAATCCAGCTGGATACTGACGGATGCAATAGCTGTGGGAATACTCGGGGCAATCGTTCTTTGTAACATGCTGAATGTTGATGCGATGATTACAATCTTTTTCAGCATGTGGTGCTTTTATTCGGGCCTTCACAGAACGGTCGCTTCGTCGCATATGATGTGGAGCAAAGAAGAAGGGTGGCTGATTCCGCTGATTCTCGGTGCGGTTACACTGCTCTTCGGTGTATACGGATTCTTTAATATGGTGCTTCTTGCGCTTTCAAACATTATGATCGTAACGATTATTATGCTGATTCAGGGAGCAAATACTATCGCACTGGCAGTCAATATGCCGGGCAAGTACAAGATTTTTCCTCACGATCACGAGGCTTCAAAAGACGATGCGTCAAATCAGGACTTTACATTTACCGCAAAGGGAATTGTAAAGCCGGATTCGACACTTCCGGATTTCTCGTTCTCGGATGTGAGCGCAAAAATTGACGATGCGGCAGAGCTCGCAGCCGAAGACACGGTAGAGAGCATTGCCGAGGATATAAGTGAAATCTTCGACGAAGAAGAGGCAGAGGATGATAGAGAGTAACGACAAAAAGACGAGGATAATTTCATATGTAATCATCGCGGGCATATTACTGACTGTTTGGTATATGCTCGATTTGGTGTTGCTTACTTTCCTCATCGCTTTTCTTTTCTATCACATTGTCAGGGTTACAAAGAAACACTGTGACAAGGTAATGCCGATTAATATGCCCGAGGGCGTGATATTAACCGTTTCGTACGTGCTGTTTATATTCCTGATTGTGATGTTTGTCAGCGAGGGAATGCCTGTTGTAATCGGATGGTTCAGATCCCTTTCTTCAATATTCACAACCGTCAATATCACAGCATTTTATGCCGATCTCGACCCGCATCTGCGCGAGTTTCTTGAGTATATTGACCTTGGATCGGCAATACGCAGCATAGGAACATGGATTAGCAGCCAGATTGCCGAAATCAGCACGGTTACAATGGAGTTTCTGATCAACCTCTTTATCGCCCTGATTCTCGCATTCATCATCCTCAGCGAGAGGAAACGCATAGTGAGATTCGGAGTGTCCATGTCCAACAGCCGCGGCAATTACGTGTATGAATACCTTTCAAACTTTGGAAAGAATTTCTGCGCCACATTCGGAAAGGTAATGAAGGTGCAGATTACAATTGCACTGGTAAACAGCTTGATTTCAATGATTGCTCTGGCAATCATGGGATTTCCGGGGATACCGGCGCTCGGAATCATGATTTTCTGCCTGGGTCTGGTACCTGTTGCGGGAGTTATTGTCAGCATGATTCCTCTTTCAATTATGGCTATTTCCATAGGCGGCATAATGAAGCTTGTGGAGGTTTTGATTATGATTTGCGTGCTGCATGCGATAGAGGCGTATGTGCTGAATCCAAAGCTGATGTCAAACAAGACAAAGCTTCCTGTCAGCTTTACTCTGATTATACTCCTCGTAGGACAGCACTATCTCGGTGTTTGGGGGCTTTTGATAGGCGTGCCTCTTTTCCTCTTCCTGATGAATCTGCTCGAAGTGGATTATGAAAAGCAGGAGGAAGAGCACAAACACAAAAAAGGAAATGTAAATAATGCAGAAGGCAATTGACATTATAATCATAGGTGCAGGTGCTTCCGGTATGGCGGCGGCCATCACGGCTGCCAGAACCAACCCGCAGGCCTGCATTCTTATATTAGAGAAAAAGGAAGAGCCGGGCAAAAAGCTGCTTGCCACCGGAAACGGCAGGTGCAACATCACAAACTCGGCGTGCAAGGGATATCGCGAGGCTCTGCGCTTTTTTGAATCCACAGGTCTGCTGATTCGCGAAGAGGAAGCCGGCAGGATGTACCCATATACGGGAAAGGCCGGCGATGTGGTCAGGGCACTGGTTCGCACAGCCAAGGCTCTGGGCATAACTATTCTTTGCGGCGCAGCAGCAGAGTCTGTTTCAGGCACGGCTTCAGGCTACAGTGTAAGCCTGACTGACGGGCGTGAGTTTACCTGCAAGAGGCTTTTGATAGCAGCAGGCGGCAAGGCAGGGCCGCAGTATGGCACCAGCGGCGATGCGGGCAGGCTTGCAAGGAGCCTCGGCCACAGTCTGACAGCACTGGCACCGGCACTGACAAGCATCGAGACCGAGCAAAGCGGCGACAGCATGAAAGGGCTCAGAGCAAAGGCGAGAGTCAGCCTCTACCTGACAAAGGGTGAAAATGAAGTGCTCCTGGGGAGCGAAGAGGGTGAAGTTCAGTTTACCGAAAAAGGCATATCGGGAATCTGCGTGTTTAACCTGAGCAGCCTCATCAGCCTTGCTGATGGGAAAGAGTTCGGAGATTATGAGGTAAGTCTCGATTTCGCAACCGACATGGACAGAAAAACCCTTGAAAGGTGCATAGACGAAAGATATGAAATCGAAGGAATGACTGCGGGAGAAATCCTTTCAGGAATAGTAGATGACAGAGTGGCGGAGCGAATATTGAGGCGTGCAGACGCAAATTCCGCAGAGCAGCTTTCGCAGTGCCTGAAGGACTACAGATTAAAGGTCTGTGGTGCGGGCGGATGGAAAAATGCTCAGGTGACTCGCGGCGGCGTGCCGGGAGCAGAGGTTGATCCCGAAACCATGGAATCAAAGGTATCACCGGGACTTTATCTTTCGGG
>DGGP01000019.1 GCA_002392265.1 Firmicutes bacterium UBA3871
ACAGCCCCGGCGGCAGCGTAACCGCAGGCATGGCAATCTATGACACCATGAAGTATATCAAGCCGGATGTTTCGACTATTTGCGTCGGACTTGCGGCAAGCATGGGAGCTTTCCTCCTTTCAGCAGGGACAAAGGGCAAACGCTTTGCACTTCCAAATGCGGAAATTATGATACATCAGCCACTCGGCGGAGCCAGTGGCCAGGCGTCGGACATTAAAATCCACGCTGAATGGATAGTAAAGACAAAAGAGAGATTAAACAAAATGCTCAGCGAAGCTACGGGCCAGCCTCTCGAGACCATCGAAAAGGATACGGACCGTGATAACTTCATGAGCGCAGTCGAGGCTATGGAATATGGCCTCATTGATAAGGTTATCGAAAGCAGATAACCGGAAAAGGGGATGCAATGGCAAAGTATGATGACACTAAACAACTGAAGTGTTCATTCTGCGGCAAACCTCAAAATCAGGTTCGCAGACTGGTTGCGGGCCCGGGCGTATTCATATGTGATGAATGTGTACAGCTCTGTACAGATATTTTGGCGGAAGAGTATGAAAACCAGGAATCCGGGACTTCAGTGGCCGGCACGGGAGAAAGCAGCTTCAAGCTGCCAAAACCGGCAGAAATTTTTGAGACACTTTCCGAATATGTAATCGGACAGGAAAGAGCAAAGAAAGCCCTTTCGGTTGCAGTTTACAACCACTATAAAAGAATTCAGTCAATTGGCAAGCTTTCAAAGCAGGGCGGTGACGATGTGGAACTTCAGAAGAGCAATATCGTTCTGCTCGGACCTACGGGCTCCGGCAAGACACTCCTTGCTCAGACACTGGCAAAGATACTTAACGTGCCTTTTGCCATAGCTGATGCTACGGCACTCACGGAAGCAGGCTATGTCGGCGAAGACGTTGAAAACATCCTGCTCAAGCTGATTCAGGCCGCAGACTGGGATATCGAAAAGGCACAGCGCGGCATTATCTATGTCGACGAAATCGACAAGATTGCGCGCAAGTCCGAAAACCCGAGCATTACGCGCGACGTAAGCGGCGAAGGCGTGCAGCAGGCTCTCCTTAAGATTCTTGAGGGAACCATAGCAAGCGTGCCACCTCAGGGCGGACGCAAGCACCCACACCAGGACTTCGTTCAGTTCGATACAACGAATGTACTTTTCATTTGCGGAGGCGCATTCGACGGACTTGACAAGATCATTCAGCGCAGACTCGGCGAAAAGACGATAGGCTTTAATTCCGACATGAAAAAGAACGAAATTGAAGCCTCCGAGCTGCTCGCACATGTTCAGCCGGAAGATCTTTTGAAGTTCGGACTGATTCCTGAGTTTATCGGCAGACTTCCTGTGATTGTATCTCTCGACGAGCTTTCGGAGGATGCTCTGGTTAAGATTATCACAGAACCGAGAAATGCCCTCAGCAAGCAGTACAGAAAGCTGTTCGCAATGGACAATGTTGAACTCGAAATATCCGAGGATGCAGTGCGCGCCGTTGCAAAGAAGGCACTCGAACGCAAGACCGGTGCGAGAGGTCTGCGCAGCATATTTGAAAAGGTCATGACTGACATCATGTTCGATATTCCGAGCCGTGATGACGTATCAAAGTGCGTAATTACGCGGGAAACAATCGAAGAGGAAAAGACTCCGGAGCTGGTTATTGCAGACAAAACTGAAGAATCGGCATCCTGACGAAATTTTATTGCACCAAAATCGACCACCCTCGGTGGTCGATATTTTGACAAGAGAAAGTAAAGACTATGGTATTCAGTAAAGAAAAACGCAGAGAATTAATAGATGCTATCCTGGATGCGCAGGATGAAAATGACATTGAGCTGGAACTCATAGAGGATGATGAAGATGATGAGGATGATATCGACTTTCTTCAGAATGCCTATGAGGATGGCAATGTAGTACTCCCTACAATAGCGCTTCGCGGCCTCGCAGTTCTGCCGGGAATGATTATGCACTTTGATATCGGCAGAGATAAATCTGTCAAGGCACTCGAGGCGGCAATGGCATCAAATCAGTTTGTTTTCCTGCTGGCGCAGAAGAGCGAAGCTGTTGAAAATCCGGGTGTTAATGACCTGTATGAGGTTGGTACCGTTGCAAAGGTCAGACAGATGTTAAAGATGCCCGGAGATTCCATCCGCGTTCTGGTTGATTGCATAGAGAGAGCAAAGCTTTTAAATATGATTCAGGACGAGCCTTATTTCAAGGCAGAGGTCCTCGTAATGTTCAACAAGGAATATCCGGAGGAAGTTCCTACGATTGAAGCTTTGAAGAGGTCCGTAAAATCGAACTTTATCAAATACGATGATCTCGCAGATGTAGGCGGCCCTGCCGCTGTTGCGGCAATCGAGTCACCGGAGCATCCGGGTGTGCTGGCCGATGCCATCGCGGGACATATGGATATAAAGGTTGAAAGCAAGCAGAAAATCCTTGAAACAATTGATTTCGAGGAAAGACTTCGTGCACTCAACGAAATTCTTGCGGAGGAAATAAATATACTTTCGCTCGAGGCTGATATAAAGAGCAAGGTAAAGGACCAGCTCGACAAAAACCAGAAGGAATATTACCTTAGGGAGCAGATGCGCGCAATTCAGGACGAGCTCGGCGTAGCCGAAGACCTCGACGACGAAATCGAGCGCTGGCACAAGCAAATGAAAAAGCTGAAGCTGCCGAAGGAAGTTGCTCAGAAGGTCGAAAAGGAGATAATAAAGCTCACAAAGATGCAGTCGAGCTCCGCTGAGGGAAACGTTATTCGTACTTATGTGGATTCGATACTCGAGCTGCCGTGGAACAAGAGCACTAAAACTCAGTACGACTTAAACGAAGCCCGCAAGATTTTGGATTCGGACCACTACGGACTTGATGAGGTAAAGGAGCGCGTGCTCGAATATCTGGCTGTAATTCAGCTTTCGGGTGCTATAAAAGGTCCTATCCTTTGCTTGGTAGGCCCTCCGGGAGTCGGCAAGACATCCGTTGCGAAGTCTATCGCTCACTCGATCGGACGTGAGTTTGTTCACATGTCTCTCGGCGGCGTGCGCGACGAAGCTGAAATCCGCGGCCACCGCAGAACTTATATAGGCGCAATTCCGGGACGCATTATGAATTGCATAAAGGAAGCAAAGACTAACAATCCTGTATTCCTCTTTGACGAGGTCGACAAAATCGGAGCAGACTTCAAGGGTGACCCTGCAAGCGCACTGCTCGAGGTCCTCGACCCGGAACAGAACAAGGAATTCGTAGACCACTATCTCGAGGTTCCTTTTGACCTTTCAAAGGTAATGTTCATCACAACGGCAAACGATACCGATACCATTCCGAGACCTCTTCTCGACAGAATGGAGGTAATCGAGGTTCCCGGATATACCGAAGAGGAAAAGGTAAAGATAGCGCAGAGATATCTGGTGCCAAAGCAGATAAAGGAAAACGGGCTGACACCTGAAAACATCACCTTTAACGAGGGGGCAATCAGACAGCTTATTGAATATTACACCAGAGAATCAGGCGTTCGTAATCTCGAAAGGGAGATTGCAAATATCTGCCGAAAGACGGCATTAAAAACCGTGACGACAAAGAAAAAATTCTATCGCATCACCGAGGGCACGGTTGAAAAGCTTCTCGGCAAAAAGAAATATCACTTTGACATAATCGAGGGTAAATACGAAATCGGCAAGACCACAGGTCTCGCATGGACAATCGTCGGCGGCGATACGCTCTTTATTGAGACTGCTATCATGCCGGGCGGTGGAAATCTCGTGCTTACCGGACAGCTCGGCGATGTAATGCAGGAATCCGCAAAGGCGGCAATCAGCTATATCCGTTCTGTTGCGGACAACCTGCCATGCGGGCTCAAGATAAAGGACGAATACAAGGAATTCTACAAGGACAAGGATTTCCACATCCATGTGCCTGAAGGCGCTACACCGAAGGACGGTCCGAGCGCAGGTGTTACAATCTGCATGTCGATCCTTTCAACTCTCACCGGCAGGCCTGCCCGTCAGGACATCGCAATGACCGGAGAAATAACGCTGCTCGGAAAGATTCTGCCTGTCGGCGGTATTCGCGAAAAGGTGCTTGCTGCTTATCGCGCAGGCATCAGAAAGGTGATGCTGCCAAAGGAGAACGAACGCGACATCGAAGATATTCCTGCAAATGTCAGGAAAAAGATCGAGTTCGTGCTGCTTTCGGAAGCAGCTGAAGCAATCCCTCACGTGCTGCAGGAAAAGGAAGAAAAATGATAGTAAAAAAAGCAGAGCTAGAGGCTATAGCAGCCGCCCCAAAACAATATCCGCAGGCAGACCTTAAGGAGATAGCCTTTGCCGGCAGATCCAATGTGGGCAAAAGCTCGCTTTTAAACCTGCTTACAAACAGGCGCAGTCTCGCACGCGTTTCGGGAAATCCCGGCAAGACGCGTACCATCAACTTTTACCGGATTAATGATGCTTTCCGTATAGTGGACCTTCCGGGCTACGGCTATGCAAGGGTTTCAAAGAGTGAAAGTGAGAGCTGGGGAAAGATGATGGAAACCTATCTTTCGGGGCGCGAAAATCTCGTAAAGGTAGTGCAGCTTGTGGACATTCGTCACGAGCCGAGTGCTCAGGACCGCCAGATGTACGAATACCTTCAGTATTACGGATTGGACGGCATAGTCGTTGCGACAAAGGCTGACAAGGTTTCCAGAAACGAACTGCAGAAATGCATGTCTGTGATCAGGAAATCGCTGCAGATGAAGCCCGAGGATGTGATCATTCCGGTTTCGGCTCTTAAGAGGACGGGAAACGACAAGGTTATGGAGGTAATATCGGAGCTTTTGGGAATTGAGTAGGAGGAAAGCTTATGAGGGGAATTACTTTTCGGGTTATCTTAAAGAGAATTAAAGCCATTCGCTTTATGATGGTGGATCCAAAGGTTTCAAAATGGAAAAAGCTGCTTGTTGTTTTCGGTATCGTGTATGTGCTCATACCTATTGATATAATACCGATTGCTATTTTTCCGTTCGGATTTTTGGACGATTTGGTTCTTTGGATATGGATTTTGTTTTATCTCAGAGATACACTGGATAAATACTGGCTGGGCGAAAAAGAAGTCGATCTTTCTAAAAATTTTGATGGAAAGACAGTCATTGATGATGTAGAATATGAAGTGGAGCCCGATAACGGGTCGTCAGAGGAGAAATAAAAAAATGAGCGAAAGAAAGCCTGTTGGCAAAATAATGATTGATGAGGACCAGATCAGAGCAAAGGCTGCTGAAATAGGAAAGCTGATTTCCGACAAATATCAGGGCGAAGAAATTATTCTGGTTGGAATATTAAAGGGCGCCGTAATGTGGATGGCAGAGCTTTTAAAGCACATCGACAATGAGCAGTGCACAATTGACTTTATGTCCTGCTCCAGCTACGGCTCCAGCACAAAGACCAGCGGTGTTGTAAAGATCAACAAGGACCTCGATGCCGATATCCAGGGCAAGCACGTAATCATTGTTGAAGATATCGTCGATTCCGGCGTTACGCTCACCTACCTCAAAAAGTACCTGGCAAACCGCGGCCCGAAGAGCATTGAAATATGCGCTCTTCTCGACAAGCCATGCGGTCGCAAGACTGACCTTGTGGCCGACTATTTCGGCTTTGAGGTGGGCGACCAGTTCATCATCGGCTTTGGCCTCGACTACGCTCAGAAATACAGACAGCTGCCTTATATCAGCTATCTCGAGGATGACGATGAAGAGGCGACAGCAGAGTAATACAAGTCAAAAATAGTCAGTACTATTTAATATAATCACTATACAGATAAAGGAGATAAAAAATGGGTTACAAAGTACAAATCGGTTTATCCAACAAGCACTTACATCTTCAGCAGGACCACATCGACATTCTGTTCGGTAAGGGACATCAGCTCACTCCAAAGAAGGAGCTGGTTCAGCCGGGTCAGTATGCATGTGAAGAAACAGTTGACATCGTTGGACCAAAGGCAACACTGAAGAACATCAGAGTACTTGGACCTGCCAGAAAAGAAACTCAGGTAGAGCTCGCTCTGACAGATGCAAGACAGATTGGCATCAAGGCACCGGTAAGAGAATCCGGCAAGCTCGAAGGAACTCCGGGCTGCACACTCATCGGACCTTGTGGCACAGTTGAGCTCGACCACGGCGTAATCGCAGCACTCCGCCACATCCACCTCTCTGCTGATGAAGCAAAGGAAGCAGGCGTAAAGGACAAGGATATCGTTAGCGTAAAGATTGAGGGCGAAAGAGGACTCATCTTTGACAACGTACTCATTCGTTCCGGCGAAGGCCACAAGAGAGAAGCTCACTTCGACACTGATGAAGGAAACGCTGCAGGATGCGGCCCTGACGCAGTTTGCGAAATCTTAAAGTAGCAGAAATGAAAATCAAACTCCTTACCGTTTGTGCGGTAAGGAGTTTTTTATTGTGCCATATGAGTTTCAAGCGTTATTGTGTCGATTTTCTCCGGATCAATCGTAAAGATGTCGTCCGAGAGGACCAGGAAATCGGCGCGTGCGCCGGCGTGCAGCCAGCCGCTGTCCTCCATGCCGACTGCGAGTGCAGCCTGCCTGGTGTAGAGACGTATTGCGGTCTCGATGTCTATGGTCTCAGCCCCGCTATAGTCGATGCCGTTATAGGCACAGCGGGTAACAGCCGCTTTTATGTTTGGAAGCGGATCGGACGGTGTCGCCCAGCTTGTGGCGGGCGCATCCGTCGAAAGGACCACATTTACGCCCTTTTCGAGCATTGTGCGGATTGGATAAGCCTGCTTGGTTCGCTCAAGCCCAAAGTTCTTGAGGTAAGACTCTATCTCCGAGTAGGCGAATATCGGCTGCGTTACAAAGGCATAGCCGTTTTTCACGGCCTCGTCTATCGCATGTCCGGTGGGCTCGGTCAGGTGTTCGAGGCGAAGATGAGGCCAAAGGGCGGAGCCGGAGCCGGAATCGGTCCAGCACTTCTCACCTGACATACGGTCGATTATTCGGTCGATTGCCCTGCCGCCCATAGCGTGCATCGAAAGCTGAATGCCATGCTTTTTTGCAAAAGCGATTGCGCTTTCGAGGACTTCATCGGAGCAGACCTGCATTCCGCAGTCGCTGCCTCCCAGATAAGGCTCGTAAACCCATGCTGTTCTGCCGGATATGCTGCCGTCTCCCACGGTTTTGGTACCTGCTACAAATATCTGATTACCCCTGTCGCACATTTCAGGTGTGACTACCGGTGGATTTTTGTAGAAATACTGCCACATGTAGTAAACGGCAACTCTCTGCTTGAAGCCGGCTTTTGCCGCATCGACGAAGTATGAATATGTGTCTGTC
Source organism: Firmicutes bacterium UBA3871 (assembly GCA_002392265.1). Classification (GTDB taxonomy): domain Bacteria; phylum Bacillota; class Clostridia; order Peptostreptococcales; family Anaerovoracaceae; genus UBA3871. Next base: position 7,331 of record DGGP01000019.1, read on the forward strand.
GAATCGAAAAGCCCCATGTCCGCTACAGCAACAACTCCCTGCTTTCGAAGTATTTCACCGAGTGAAACTATTTGCTGCACCAGCTCATCATGCGAAGGTACGGGGAGGAACGGTTCAACGAGATTCTTTGCGTTTTCGCGCAGTACCCCGGTCGGCTCACCGTTTTCATCTCTTTCTATCTGCCCACCCTCCGGATCGGGAGTGGAAGCGGTTATACCCGCTATTTCAAGGGCCTTCGAGTTTACGCACACGACATGAGCGCAGGTTCTGTGAATCAGCACCGGTACATCGGCTGCCCCACGGTCGAGATCATACCTGTTTGGTGCACGATGCTCCGAAAACTTGCCCTCATCATAGCCCCAGCCGCGAATCCAGTACTTGCCTTTTTTAGCAAGCTCAATCTCGGAATTCGAGAGGCTGCGGCAGGCTTCGCCGACCTTTTCGACAAGCTCTGCAACAGAGCAGACTGCCGGCGGCAGAGCGCTGATCATAGTAGAGTAGTCTGCGAGCATTATTGGATGCATGTGGGCGTCAACAAAACCCGGGAGGACAGTATGTCCACCCAGGTCAATTGTTTCTGCGTCTCTTGCAAGGCTTGCAGCCTCGGAATCTTCGCCGATGCTTTCCTCAAATCCGACCCACTTTATCCTGCCATCCGATATCAGCATTGAATCAGCCCGGGGATTATCGCAGTCGGAAGTGAAAATTTTCGCGTTTCTGTAAAACCGGGTCTTTTTTTCAGTACGGTTCAATTATGTTAACCTCGCGTTCTCTTTTTTTTATTTCTGGGATTTTAGTATCGCAATCGAAGCCGATGCGCCGATGCGGTCGGCACCTGCATTAATCATAGCCATGCAGGTTTCATAGTCCCGGATTCCACCCGAAGCCTTTACCTGAGCGAGATTTCCGACGGTCTTTCTCATCAGCTCCACATGATGAACGGTAGCACCTCCCGTGCCAAAGCCTGTGGAAGTCTTTACAAACTCTGCCCCTGCGGAAACAGAAAGCTCGCAGGCCTTTACTATCTGCTCATCGGAAAGGTAGCATGTCTCGAGGATAACCTTTACATCAGCGTCAAATTCATCAGCAGCTGCAACGCATGCGGCGATTTCGTCCTCGACATATTCATAGCGGCCTTCCTTTAGCGCACCTACATTCAGAACCATATCGACTTCGCGTGCGCCCTTTTCGCACACATCTGTAGTCTCAAAAACCTTTGATTCCATGCTCATTGCGCCCAGAGGGAAGCCTATTACAGCGGCAACCTTTACATCCGTTCCCGCCAGCTCCTTTGCAGCAAGCTCTACGTAGCAGCCGTTTACGCAAACCGAGTAGAAATCATATTCCCTTGCCTCAGCACAGAGTTTTTTGATATCCGACTCGCTTGCCTCGGCTTTTAAAAGTGTATGATCGAAATATTTATTAAGTGGTTTCATATTGCACCTCCCGTAATGATAATATGATACCACAAAAACTTTATCTTTGCCTTAGTATTTGGTATAATAAACGTACCGTTTTTTGCATTTATATGTGCGAAGCGAATATCCTGAAAGGAGACAATAAATTGCAGCTCGTTGCTCCGGACCCGATTGCTTTCAGCATTGGGAGTTTTGACATCAGATGGTACGGCGTAATCATTGCGCTCGGCACGCTTTTAGCGGTTCTGATAGCCTATAAAAGATCGGAAAAATTCGGCATATCAGGAGATGATTTGCTCGACATATTTTTAATTGTGCTGCCTGTTGCAATTGTCGGTCTCAGGGTTTATTACGTAATATTTAACTGGGATGAATATGCGGGTGATATAGGCGCAATGCTCGACATCCGAAGCGGCGGACTGGCTATACACGGCGGCCTGATTTTCGGCATGCTTGCAGGCTGGCTTGTTTGCAGGCACAAGCACATCAGCATACTGAATGCGCTCGATCTCAGTGTCCCATGCATAGCACTGGGGCAGGCCATAGGCAGGTGGGGAAACTTTTTTAACGAGGAAGCTCACGGCGGTGCGACGGATTTTCCGATTGCGGTGCTTATTGACGGCGTCAGCTATCATGCCACATTTCTTTATGAGTCGCTTTGGTGCTTTATGCTGTTTTTCCTGCTTTCTGCTGTGGGAAAGCACAGACATTTCAGAGGCCAGGCTTTCTGCCTTTATGTGATTTTGTACTCTGTCGAAAGATTTTTCGTCGAGTTCCTGCGTACGGACAGCCTGATGATAGGTCCATTTAAACAGGCCATGGTCTTCAGCTTTTGTGCGGTTTTAGCAGGTATTGCATTTTATGTTTTCCTTTCACGCAGGGAACGGAGAGATTCTTTATGAAGCAGTTTCAATTTGAAGTAAAAAATATTACAAGCCTCAGAAATCAGCTTGAAAAGATAAAGAAGGCTTGCCGAGACCATCAGAGAAAGGTTTGCAAACGAGACTTTTGTCAATAAAGAGAGGATTACTCTCAGCCTTGGAGCAACGCCTCTGCGAGAGGGCGAAGAGCTTATGGATGTATGCAGGAGAGTCGATGACGCCCTCTATGCGGCAAAAGCAGCGGGAAAGAACCGCTTGGTATGGTTTGATTAAAGGGACATAAGGCATATTATGCCCCTTTTCTTTTTTTTTGTGAAGTTTTTTTGCATTACTATTGCAATTATTTATTATAATAATTATAATGATGAAAAATTTGTGATTTTACGCGTTTAGCGTTTTTTGGAAGTGTAGATTGGTGGTGTATTTTAATAATGTATTCTGTGATCATTGGCATTCAGTGTGCCAGCATCATAATGCTTTTGATTGAATGCTGGATTGTCATGAAGCATGCAAAGACCATGCTTCACGGCTTCCTCGCTTTGAGCTGCATATCAACGGTGTTTAACAATCTCGGCTACCTGGTTGAATTGATGTCTCGTTCGCAGGAGGCATATTTTGCTGCGCTCAGACTTTCATATATGGGCAGAATCTGGATCAGCTTTGCCCTGCTTATGTTTATTGCCGAGCTGACACGCAGCAAATTTATAAAGTCCCTGAAATATGTCTTTGCGACTATTAATGGGGCTGTTTATATTGCAATGTTTACGACGATGCAGACAGGCCTTTACTATAAAAACTGCGGATTTGAAATGCACGGTGATTTCCCGATGTTCATCCATGACGACGGAATTATGCACCAGATTTGGTCTGCTGTTATTTTTGTGCAGATTATAATAGGCCTTTATGCGCTTTTCAGCGAACAGCACAAAGAAAATGATGCAAATAGGCGCCGTCAGCTGTTTATGGTTATATGTGCCGTACTGGTTCAGTCGGTAGCGGTAATATTACAGCTGTTAAAGGTAATCCCTATATCTTATGTATATGACTTGACAATGCTCGGATATCCGATAGGGACTGTATTCATGTTTGTGGCAATCAAAAAATACGACCTGCTCGATGCCGAAGTAATTGCTCGCCAGTTCATCATAAATCAGCTTTCTGAAGCTATTATTGCTGTGGACAGGCACGGTGTGCCGAGATTTTATAATGAACCGGCAAAACAGATGGCACCGCATCTTGGAGGCACTCTCCAAAGCGTGCTCGAAGTGATGCAGAGGTCGCTAAGCAGTGAAAAGCCAATCAGGGTCGGTAATCGAATCTATACGGCAAAAGAAAACATGCTCATCCTTCAGGGAAAAAACATGGGAAAAATTTACGCGCTCGTGGACTCGACAGATGCCTACAGATATATGGATGAAATAAAGGAGCAGAGGCGGCTTGCATTCCAGGCAAATAAAGCAAAGTCAGCCTTTCTGGCAAATATGTCGCACGAAATCAGAACGCCTATCAACTCAATTCTGGGTATGGACGAAATGATTATGCGTGAAAGCTCGGAGGACGAGATTATAGAGAATGCCGAAAACATAGAATCGGCGGGCAGGCATCTGCTTTCCATCATTAACGATATTCTGGATATTTCAAAGATAGAAGAAGGCAAGCTGGAAATCATCGAGGTTGATTACGATTTGACATCCGTAATTAACGACCTCGTCAATACGATTCAGATGCGTGCAGACAGCAAAGGGCTGCTTTTAAAGCTTGATGTCGACGGGGAAATCCCTAAAATGCTGCATGGCGATGAAATCAGGATAAAGCAGGTGGCATTTAACATACTTACGAATGCCGTAAAGTATACAGAAAAAGGCTCGGTAACGATGAATGTCAGCTACGAAAAGGTCAAAGACGAGCCGGAGAGCATCCTCCTCAGAATCAGTGTAACCGATACTGGCATAGGCATAAAGGAAGAGGACCTGCCAAAGCTGTTCAAGGCCTTTGAAAGAATCGAGGAATCGAGAAACCGCAGCATCGAGGGAACAGGTCTGGGAATGAGTATTTCAAAGCGCCTTCTGAATATGATGGGTGGCAGCCTTGAAATCGAAAGCGAATACGGGAAGGGCTCGACCTTTGCTTTCACAGTAAAGCAGCGAGTTGTTCAGTGGGAGCCGGTCGGTCATTACGAGGACAGCTACAAGCGTGCGGTAGAGGGCAGAAAGAAATACAGAACCAGCTTTATTGCACCGGAAGCGAGAGTCCTGGTTATAGACGATACTCCTATGAACCTTTCTGTGTTCAAGGGACTTTTAAAGCAGACACGCGTTAAAATTGACACAGCTGCCAGTGGTGATGAGGGAATAGAGTATGCCAAAGAAAACAATTATGACATCATCTTTATAGACCACATGATGCCGCATAAAGACGGAGTCGAAACTTTGGCGGAAATAAAGGCAATGAATGTGCCAAGCAGCGGGGCGGTAACTGTATGTCTCACCGCAAATGCTATTTCCGGCGCTCGGGAGAAATATCTCGCAGCAGGCTTTGACGATTATCTTTCAAAGCCGATAGAGGCAAATCGCCTCGAGCACATGATAATGGACTATCTGCCTGATGAAAAAGTGCAGGAGGTTAGTGCAAGCGAGGCGGAAAGCAGCAGTTCAGGAGAAATTCCGAAGTGGCTTTACGGTGTAGGAGAGCTGGACATTCAGGTGGGGCTCAGGCGCTGTGGTACAGTGGAGCTCTATCTGGAAACGCTTGGCATATATGCCGGCATGGTAAAAGAAAACGCCGATGAAATCGAAAACTACCTAAAAGCAGGAGATGTAAAAAATGCCACAATAAAGATTCATGCACTGAAGAGCACGTCGCGTGCAATTGGCGCAGTCAGCCTCGGAGACCTGGCGGAAATGCTCGAAGATGCGGGGAACGAAAATGATGTGGAAACTCTTGAAAGGGCAGTGCCGGGCATGCTTAGAATTTACCGCGGCATAGGTGAAGCGCTTGGCAAAATTGAGGAAGAAAAAAAGGCGACAGAGCCAAAGGCCGCAGAAAAACAGAAAATCTCGGGAGCCGAATTAAAGGAGGCCTTCACGGCAATCGGCGAGTTTATGTCTGTGGCGGATTATGACAGTGCGCTGCAGCTTATCGAAAAGCTTTCCGATTACAATGTGCCGGAAAAGGAAAAGGAGCGGTGTGATGCGCTCAGAAAAGCGCCAGACGGGTTTATGTACGAAAAAATCAGTGAGTTATTGAAAGAAGGAGAATGAAAATGGCAAGCAATATACTTGTTATCAGCAAAGGAGCAGTGTTCATGACAGATGCTCTCGTTTCAAACCTTGAAGCGTGGGGCTTTGGCACGAAGGTGGTGGAGCCGAGCCTCGCGGCGATTGAAAATGAACGTGAAAAGACCGATTTGTATCTGATATATGCCGGCGATTTTATATTTGAGACGCCGGAAATACTCATCAATCTCAAGGATATCTGCAATGAGGATGATAAAATGGTCTGCATTATCGGGTATCAAAAGGAGATTGACGAAATAAAAAACGTAATGCCGGAGTTTTTAATTTCGAGCGAGTTTGAAAGGCCTTTCGACATGAAGGTTCTGATGTTCGAGTTAAAGAAAATTTGCGCCGCTGATGAGGAGCGACGCAAGGGTAAAAATATTCTGCTTGTCGATGATGATGTAACCTTCCTGAAGATAATGAAGGAATGGCTTTCAAAGAAGTATTACATCACAGTAGCAAGATCGGGCATGCAGGCGTTGACCTATATCGCCACCCACAAACCTGATTTAATTCTGCTCGATTACGATATGCCGATTACAACCGGCCCGCAGGTAATGGAAATGATCAGGAGCGAGCATGATGCCGAAGACATACCCATCATTTTCCTGACAGGCAAATCCGACAAGGAAAGTGTTGTAAAGGTTATGTCGCTCCACCCGCAGGGCTATCTTTTGAAAAGCCTCAGCAAAGCCGAAATTGTTGAATCGGTCGATAATTTCTTTGAAACGAAAAAATGGGAACTGCCTGATGAGTAGTGCTATGTCCTTGCCTATCGCTACTTTTCTGCCAAAATGTCACGAATCTGAGTCAGGAGCTCCTCCTGAGTAGGACCGGCAGGCTCTTCCTCGGCAGGGGCTTCTTCAGGCTTCTTTGCAACGCTCGTAGCCTTGTTAACAGCCTTTATCAGGAAGAAAACGCAAAGCGCCACGAGCAGGAAGTTGATAATAGCCTGAATGAAGTTGCCAACCATCAGCTCTGCACTACCCACTGTAATTGCGATGCCGGTAAAGTCGATTCCTCCGCAAATCATCCCGATGATAGGGCCTATAACATCGCCGACCAGGGAGTTAACGATGGCGGTAAACGCACCGCCGATGATAACGCCTACAGCGAGATCCATGACATTTCCGCGCATTATAAATTCTTTAAATTCCTTAATCATACTCTCTCTTCCTTTCTTTGTCAGAAATACGGTTTTGATTATATTTGATTTTGAATATATTTGACGCTGTTATTTTACCATACAATTATGATAATTGCCACAGTTAAGGAAAGTAATAACATTGCAACCCTGCCCCGATTAGTGTATAATAAAATCGCTAATTCGGGGCATTTTTATGCCTGCGGGCAGCAAACGACAACAATCTAAGGAGATAAATACGTTATGAAATTAGGAATCGTTGGTCTTCCGAATGTCGGAAAAAGTACACTTTTTAATGCGATCACAAAGGCAGGCGCAGAGGCTGCGAACTATCCGTTCTGCACAATCGAGCCGAATATCGGTGTTGTAACCGTGCCGGATGAACGCATTACAAAGCTTCATGAGATATATAATTCAAAGAAAACCGTCTATGCGACCATCGAGTTTTGCGATATCGCGGGTCTTGTAAAGGGCGCCTCAAAGGGTGAGGGTCTCGGAAACAAGTTCCTCGGCCACATTCGCGAGGTCGAAGCAATCGTGCATGTGGTGCGTTGCTTTGAAGACGACAATGTCGTTCACGTAAACGGCCATACCGACCCGACAGGTGATATCGAGACAATCAACATGGAGCTCATTCTCTCCGATATGGAAATCCTCGAGCGCCGCATCGCAAAGGCAAAGAGCAGCATGAAGGGCGGCGACAAGAGTCAGGCTCACGATCTCGCCGTTATGGAAAGCATTTACGACTGGCTCGGACAGGGCAAAAATGCGCGTGCAATGGAAATTGACGAAGAAGACCTGGCATTTGTAAAATCCATAGGACTTCTTTCATACAAGCCGATTATTTATGTGGCAAACGTTTCGGAGGATGATGCGGCGAGTGGCAATGCTTACACTGAAGAGGTGCGCAAAATTGCCGATGCCGAAGGCTCGCAGACAGTAATCATCTGCGCCGGCATTGAGGCAGAGCTTGCCGAGATGGACGACGAGGAGAGGGCAGAGTTCCTCGCAGACATGGGCATAGAGGAGAGCGGCCTCGACAAGCTGATCAAGGCTTCCTATGCGCTCCTCAACCTCATTTCGTTCCTCACAGCAGGCGAAGATGAGTGCCGTGCGTGGACCATCAGCCGCGGAACAAAGGCTCCGCAGGCAGCCGGCAAGATTCATACCGACTTTGAGAGAGGCTTCATTCGTGCCGAGACCATTGCTTATGACAGCTTCATTGAGGTCGGAGGCAGCATGGCGGCGGCTCGCGAAAAGGGCCTGCTCCGCTCAGAGGGCAAGGAATACATCGTTAAAGACGGGGACATCATCACGTTCCTGTTTAATGTATAAACTTATTTATGGGAATCAAAAGGAGGTATATTATGATTTCAACAACAACACCAACGATTGATGGAAAAGTAATCGAAGAGTACAAGGGCATCGTGTTTGGTGAAGTCATCGCGGGAGTGGATTTTGTAAAGGATTTTGTTGCGGGACTTTCGAACTTTTTCGGCGGCAGATCCTCAACCTATGAGGACGAGCTGATTAACGCACGCCAGCAGGCGATTGCTGAGATGGAAAATCGCGCATCACAAATCGGAGCAAATGCAGTAGTCGGTGTCGACATCGATTACGAGGTGCTCGGCGCAAACAACGGTATGCTGATGGTTACCGCATCAGGAACCGCAGTCGTTGTAAGATAGGAAGAATGGGAAGCAAAAAGCGTGAACTCACAACTCTACAGTCGGAAATTCTGATGGCATCGGTAATACTGGCGCGCAGTACATCCTTTGTCATTTCAAAGATTTCACTTGGAACCATGCCGCCTTTTAACATTCTGGCGGTGCGGTTCCTTTTGGCATTCATTATTTTGGCCGCTGTTTTCTTTAAGCGCCTCCGTGAAATTGACAAAGCCGCACTTCGCAGCGGCATCATTTTGGGTGTAATCCTAAATGCAGTGCTGGCCTTTGAACTGTACGGTATGCAGACTGCTGAATCATCCATGTCTTCCCTGATCGAAAACTCTGCATTCATGCTGGTTCCGGTCTTTATGATAATATTTCAGCGCACATTCCCTTCAAAGAAAAATGTCCTGGGGATGGCGCTGGCTTTTTGTGGCATTATAATCTTAAACTTTGGCCCCGGGGCAGAATTTAACATCGGATACATCTACTATCTCGCGGCCATGTTTTTCTATGCCATTTTGATCTTTGTCACATCCATAGTGTCTAAAAATGCCGACCCGCTCCTCATAGGAATCGTGCAGGTCGGCACAATGTTTATAGTTTCTTTCGCAGAAGCCCTGATTTACGAGGACTTCCGCATGCCTGCCGACGGCAAAGAGTGGGGCATGGTGCTTGCACTTGCAATAGTTTGCACCGCCTTCGGCTTTACCCTCCAGCCTGTAGCGCAGCGCGGCCTTTCAGCAGATCGCGCCGGTATGTTTTCGGTGCTGAGTCCTCTCGGTGCAGTACTTTGGGGCTACATCATACTGGCTGAACCGCTTACACCTCTGAAGCTGGTGGGCGGCTCGCTCATCCTGATCGGCATTGCCCTGCCGTCGGTGAAGCGCAAGCATCTGCCACCTAATAATCATTTTTAGAATTTTTCTTGCGACAGAGGTATTAATGGGGCATTACCCGGTCTTTTCTGTATTTGGTCGCTGTATGTATACTGCCAGACAGGATAGTTGAACTGATTCCTGCAAGCAATAATACCGTGTATATATGTAAAAGTTGACTCCAAATGCGAAAATCGTTTGTGGAGTCAACTTTTTTCTATGTATTTATGTTAAAATATGTAATTTGAATCAAAATATAGAAATTTATTCAAGAATATAATACTAAAAATAGAAATAAATGGAAAACAACAACGAAAAATATCGTGCAATTACCATTTTATGGATAAAGAAGTTGACTCCAAATGCGATTTTTGCATTTGGAGTCAACTCTTTAAACTTTCATATGCTTTAATTAAGTTCTCCGTCCAGCCACTTGCGGAGATTATTAAATACTATCTCGGCGCGCAATGACATCGATTCCTTTGTGGCGAATGCGATGTGCGGTGTGAGCAGTGTGTTTGGTGCGGAAAGCATCTGTGTGTCTGCTGGAAGCGGCGGCTCTTTGGTGAATACATCGACTGCTGCGCCTGCAATTTTGCCTTCCTTCAGGGCACGTGCCAGGTCATCTTCATTTGTTACCGGCCCGCGCGCAACGTTTATCAGGATTGCGGAGGGCTTCATCATAGAGAGCTTGACGTAGTCTATCATGCCGCGGGTTGAATCGTTAAGCGGGCAGTGGAGCACGACGATGTCGCTTTGGCGGAGCAGTTCTTCCTGCGAAACCTGGTGGACCCAGGCAGGGTAATCAGAATGCACGCTGCGGCTTTGTGCCAGAATGCTGCAGCCGAAAGCATGCATAAGCTCGCCTGTGCGGCTTCCGATGTTTCCGTATCCGATAATTCCGACAGTTTTTCCGCGAAGCTCGCAACCGACCAGACCGTCTTTGGTGCCGCCTGAGCGCATGCGCTCCTGCGTTTCCGGGATGTGGCGAAGCATCGAAATTGCCATGCCTATTACAAGCTCGGCAACAGCTTCATTCGAATAGCCCGAGGCATTTGTAACAGCGATGCCTTTTTCGCGGGCTGCGTCCAGCCCCACATGGTCAAGACCCGTAAATGCCACATCAATATATTTTAAATTATCGCAGGCGGATATTACCTCGCCAGGCATCGGCATATTTGCGATAATCATTGCATCCGCATCCTTTGCCTCGCTAATCAGAGTAGGTATATCCGCTACCTTTTCGTATTCAGTAAATTGGACCTCGCCTTCAAATTGTTTTTTGAGGCCGTCCAGCTCCTCCCGGGATATGCCGAGAGATTCCATAATAACTACCTTTTTCATATCCATTAGTCTTCGGCAAGCCTTGCCTGCTCAGCTTTGTATTCTTCAATCTTCTTTTTTGCTTCCACAACCTTGTTATAGAAGTCAACTATGCTCTGATCAAAGCCTTCCTCGCCGGCATCGAGCTTTTCAACGATAATCTTGCCGATCTGAAGCTGAGCTTCTTTAATATTCTTTTCTTCATCCATAATCTTTAGCTTGAGTTTTCCGGTTGCAACCGCATCCTCGCCCATTTCCTTTGCCTGCTCCGCAAACTGCTTTGCCTTGTCTAAAAATGCCATATTAAAGTCCTCCTGTTAAATAAACTAAACTATCAACAATAATTTTATGGGTATGATTAATTATAGCCCATGCTTAATTTTAAGGCAAGAAGGCAAAATGACGGCTCAAAGAAGGCGCAAAAATTGCTTGCAAAACTCCGCATATTATGCTATATTTATTGATGTGCCTAAAGTGACACTTCAATATGGAGGATTGACCGAGTGGCTAAGGAGCCGCATTGGAAATGCGGTAAGGTGTAACAGCCCCGTGGGTTCGAGTCCCATGTCCTCCGCCAGTAAAAGACCGTTGAAATATCAACGGTCTTTTATTTTTCAACGGTTTCAGCCGTTTTTTATTTTTAGATATTTTTACCTTTTTTGAGGTTTTTTTAGCTTTTTTTAGGCTTTTTTTGACCAAATATCACACGAAATATCACACGAATTTTGACCTCAAAACCTCTATTTTCTTCGCTTCCTTTTGAAGCTATCTCTCCCGGATACAACAAAAGTAATTAAAGACCCCCTCGTAAAGAGGGAGTCTTTTTTTTATATAAAATTTTCTAGATCAACAAATAATAAGATGTGAGACCTCTGAAGAGGAATTAGTTAAAATATAAAAATCGGAAAGAAATCGTATTATAATAACGAAAGCTAATGCCGGGCGGGAAGAAGAAAGGGAGTATATTTATGAATATAATAACAGGCAACAAGGACGATTATCAAAAGAAATTTGTAGTTGTGCCATTGAAAGAGATTGCAATAATAAAAGATGCGCAGCGAGGCGAGTTTTATTTCAACCCGAATTGCAAAGCTGCGCACCCACGGATAGCGACATTACATCCAAACTATATTTACAACGTGCCTGAAGAGGACGATTGCGAGATATAGACATCCATCAAAGTTTGTATATCAGTTTTTCTGCCCGGAGAAAGCTGCCGATACTTTTTGATAAAAGCTTTTTCTTCATCAGTATAGGAATCTGCTTCTTGAAGGCGCTTTTGGAGCATCTTTAATTGGCGATGTAAATCAACCTCGTTATTATTTAATGAGCTCAACTCTTGTAGGGCGACAGGCTGATTCTCATCAACTTCTGCCATAAGATCCTCGATCGAAAGTCCCATTGCTTGAGCTACTTTTGCGAAAGTTTCCAAAGAAGGCACAATTTTAGTTTTTGTCTTTGGATTATAATTTTTTTCAAGCATCGCAATGTAGCCTTTGCTCAACTTACACTTATCGGCGAACTCTTGGAGAGTAATTTTATTTTTCTTTCTATAAACTGTAATAAACTCGCCTAAAAACACAGTATCACCTCCTTTATGTATAGCATACTATACATTTTTCGGGAGGTCAAGAAAAAAAGTACAGTCGATTTAACAAAAACAGTTGACAAGGTGTGTATAGTCGACTATACTACAGTTAAGGAGGTGAAAACAATGAAATGTAACCTTAAAGAATTACGAAAAGCAAAGGGTTTGACACAAAGTGCCTTAGCGGAGCGCGCAGGAGTTGCGCGAGTGACTATAAATCGCTTAGAAACAGGGCAATTGCAAGAAACCACAATAGGAACGCTTATTAAACTTGCAAAGGCGTTAGATGCTAAGTTAGACGACCTTGTGCTTTTTTCTGCCTAAAAAAGACAGTCGACTTGACAAAATCAACCGCCCCTGAAGAGGGACAAAGAAAAGAGAGGAGAAAGCAATGGCGAATGCATATTTGATAGCATCAACTTTTGCGCTTATGTCTATAAGCTTCGGATGGGGAATCGCATTCAAGATTCTCTGGAAGGAATACCGAAAACAAGAACTTCGTGAGGAGAGGATTGCGCTTGCGGAGAAAAGCAAGGTGTTCCAAAAGCGGTGTGACGTTTGCGGAGAACCCAGCACCAACATAATGAATATTTGCAGCAGTTGTGCAACAAAAATTGATAAGAGATTGAACTATCGGCAAATGATACAAGAAGCGCAGGCGCTCGCGGCAGCAGAGGCGCTACCAAAAGAGGAGTTCCTAAAGAAGCTAAATCTCATAAAAATTGTACTCGAAAGTTGCAACGGGAAAGAGCCACAAGAGGTGGCGAGCCGCATTAGATCAATATCGAACATAAGTGGTAAGGTTCTTTCCACAGCAATAGCTTACATTAGCGAGAAATAACAGTTGTTATAAAAGTTAAAAGAGTAGCAAGCGCAGAAATTGCGGTGCAGACACACGTAATTTTTAAAACATTAAGAGTGCTTACAGACACCGT
>DGGP01000175.1 GCA_002392265.1 Firmicutes bacterium UBA3871
AATTTGGTGCCTGTCCCCAGATTGGAATTATTTAAAAAGGCGTGTGAAAGCCTCTTTATACGGTGGTCTGATTACGCCCTTTTCGGTCACAATCGCGGTGATAAGCTCATGATCCGTCACATCAAATGCGGGATTGTAGCATTTTACCTCCGGCAGTGCCATCGGCTCGGCGTAAAATTTATTTTTTATCTCGTCCGGGTCGCGCTCTTCGATAACAATATCCGCGCCCGTCGCAGTTGCCATATCAATCGTGCTGCTCGGCCCGAGCACATAAAACGGTATCCCGTAATGCTTTGCAAGGATTGCGACTCCGCTTGTGCCGATTTTATTTGCCGCATCGCCGTTTGCCGCCACGCGGTCACACCCGACAAAGCAAGCCTGCACCTTTCCGCTCTTCATCACAATGGACGCCATATTGTCGCAAATCAGCGTCACATCAACGCCCGCCTTTGAAAGCTCATAGCTTGTGAGCCTGGCTCCCTGGAGAAGCGGCCTCGTCTCGTCTGCAAACACGTGAAACTTCAGGCCTCTCTCTTTTCCGAGAAGAATCGGACCAAGCGCCGTCCCGTAGCGCGATGTCGCAAGCGGCCCCGCGTTACAGTGCGTAAGTATGCCGTCGCCGTCCTTTATTAGTGTAAGCCCCGCTTCCGCGATTTTTCGGCACATTTCTATGTCCTCCTCGTGGATAGCTGTAGCTTCGCGCTGAAGCTCATTGAGAAGACTCTCCGCACTGCTTTGGTTTTCCGCCACCAAGCTCTCGGCCTTCGCCAGCATGCGTTTTATTGCATAGCTCAGGTTCACTGCCGTCGGCCGCGAAGAATTAAGCTCCCCGCCAAGCTCTGAAAGTCGATTTATGAAACTGCGCCACTTTTCACTGCTTACTGCGCCTGAAAGCTCCAGCTCACCTGCGATTTGCCGGGCCAAAACCGACATCGCATAGCCCGCAAAAATCCCGATGCACGGCGCTCCGCGCACCTTTAATGTAAAGATTGCGTCGTAAAACTCCGGCAGCGTCTGAAGCGTCAGATATTCCGTCCTGTTCGGCAATGCACTCTGGTCGAGAATCACAATGCTGCGCCCATCATCTGCAAGCTTTACATTTTCAACATGTGTAACATTTTTTAGGACATTTCTGTTAAGAATTCCTGTAAGCAAATCTGTCACATAAGTTTTGGGAGCTTTTTCCTTATTCCCAACCATATTAACACCTCACTATTTATATCGGTTAATCTATTTCTTTGTCCCAAACAGCCCTCTTATGATTGAGCCACCCATTTCCTTTCCGATTGAGCCGAGCATTGTCTGCGCGACGCTGCCTGCAACTCCGGATGATGACCCGAATACGCTCTTTGTAACGCTGCGCGCCACTGCGCGGCCTGCTGCTGCGCTTGTATTTCCGGCAATTCGCTGAACTGTCTTTGCCTTCTTTTCTGCTTCCTTTGCTGCTGCCTTTTCGGCTGCGGCTGCTTCTTTTGCGGCCAGCTTCTCAGCTGCAGCAGCATCCTTTGCTGCCTGCGCTCCCGCAACCTCCTCCTCTTTTCTGCCGCTCAAAACCTCATAAGCGCTTTCGTTGTCCACAAGCTCGCTGTACTTTGATTTCAGCGGGCAGCCCTCGATTTCCGCCTTGCGGTCAGATGCATCAAGCGTGCCTGTCTTTGACTGCGGTGGCAGTATGAAGCAGCGTTCAACTATGCTTGGCGCACCGCCTTCGTCGAGGAAGGACACCAGTGCTTCGCCTGTCGCAAGCTCTGTAATCGCCGCCTCTGTCGAGAATGCCGGATTCGGGCGATAACTTTCGGCTGCGGCGCGGATTGCCTTCTGGTCCCTTGGTGTGTAAGCCCTCAGCGCGTGCTGCACCTTGTTTCCGAGCTGGCCGAGGACATTGTCGGGAATGTCGGCAGGGCTCTGCGTGCAGAAATAGATGCCTACGCCCTTCGAGCGAACGAGTCTGACTACCTGCTCAATCTTTTCGAGCAGCACCTTCGGTGCATCGGTGAACAGCAGATGTGCTTCGTCGATGAAGAAAACTGCCTTTGGCTTGTCGAGGTCGCCGACTTCAGGCAGATTTTCGTATATTTCGCTCATGAGCCAGAGCATGAATGTTGCGTAAAGTGTTTTATTCTGCGCCAGTCGCACGCTGTGGAGAATGTTAATGACTCCGCGCCCGTCTGCATCGGTTCTGAAAAGATCGTTTATGTCGAGCATAGGCTCGCTGAAAAATACGTCTGCACCCTGTGTTTCGAGCGATACAACGTTTCGCTGGATGCTTGCTATGCTCTGCGGCGAGAGATTGCCGTATTCGGCTTTAAAATCTGCGCTGTGGTCTGCTACGAAGCTTAGCATCGCCTTTAAATCCTTTGTATCTATGAGGAGCAGGCCGTTATCGTCTGCTATTTTGAAAACGACGTTCATAACCTCCTGCTGAACCTCGGAAAGGTTCATAAGGCGCGATAAAAGCAGCGGCCCCATGTCGGAAATAGTTGCGCGCACCTGGAGACCGTTTTCGCCGTAAACATCCCAAAAGACTGAAGGAAAAGCGGTGTACTGCCAGTTTTCGATACCGAATTTTGTGACTCTGCCGTCGATATTTTCGTTTGCTTCGCCTTTCTTGCAAAGGCCGGAAAGGTCGCCCTTTATGTCAGCAAGGAATACCGGAACTCCGGCTGCCGAAAAGCCCTCTGCTATTGCGCGCAGTGTCCAGGTCTTTCCTGTGCCGCTTGCGCCGGTAATCAGGCCGTGTCTGTTTGCTTTGTTAAGCAACAGTTCTACGCGTTTTTCATCATTTTTGCCCATCCAGATTCGGTCGTTTGTAAACATGCTCTTTCCTCCGTTTTTTGAAATCTTTTAACGTTTTTATAGCTTACTGAATATTTCAAGTTCCGCTGTAAAGCGGTCCCAGGGAAATCCTACTATATTGTTGTAATCGCCGGTAACGCATTCGATGTACTTTTCGAATGTGCCCTGAATCGCGTAAGCCCCCGCCTTGTCGTAAGGCTCGTCGGTGTCGAGATAGTCCTGCAGCTCGGCAGCAGTGTAGGTCTTGAAATGTACTTCGCTTACTTCAGCAAAGGTGCGTCTTTCGGTGCGGCCCGCCCGCAGTATGCTTACGCCTGAGACTACGTAGTGGACATTGCCTGAAAGCTCCATAAGGATTGCTTCGGCATCGGCGCGGTCAGCCGGCTTGCCGATGATTTTGCCGTGGTAGACAATCGTGTCGGCGGCAACGATAACTGGCGCCTTTTCGTAGAGATCTGCGGGTACGCCCGACGTGCCCTCAGAAGAGTCCGCTGCTTTGCGCAGTATATTCTCGACCTCAAGGGCCTTGCGCAGTGAAAGCAGCATTACCGCATCCTCCATGCCTATGCTGTCCGGCAGGGTCTCGTCACACTGCGGCTTGATGATGGTCGGCTTTATGCCATGCTCTTCAAACATTGCAATTCTGCGCGGA
>DGGP01000156.1 GCA_002392265.1 Firmicutes bacterium UBA3871
CCTCTGACATAGCCCATCGGCAGATTCATGATGTGGCCGGTGATGGCCGCATGAGCAATTCCTGCTGTGCTGGTTCCCATCAGAACTTCACACTGCGGGTAGTTTTTCCTGATTGTTTCCGCCATGGCTTCTTCAATCGTAGTTCTGACTTTTGGCGCCGTCAGCGTAAGCCTATTGTCACAGTAAATCGGACTCTTGATTCCGCTCGCCCAGGTGAACGGTTCATCGGGTCTCAAGAATACAGCGCCTATGGACAGCAGTCCCTCTGCCACCTGCTTTTTAATGTCCATGTACATACCTCCTAATCTGTTGGTTTTACCTGTTTATTTAGTCTATTTTATGTCTATTTTTTATCTATTATTCGTGCAGTCCGGTACTTGTGCGGCTTACCCTACAAACTCTTTTACGCATCTTTTGTATGCCTCAACAGGGTCATCAGCCTGCGTTATAGGTCTGCCCACAACTATGTAGTCCGAGCCAAGCTCCCTCGCTTTTTCCGGCGTCGTGACTCTGGCCTGATCTCCCTTTTCGCCCCCCGCAAAACGCACTCCCGGTGTTACGGTGAGGAAGCCCTTCCCGCAGTTTTCGTGAACCGTGCCTGCCTCGAGCGGAGAGCAGACTACTCCGTCAAGCCCTGCGCTTGCAGACAGCTTCGCATAAGCTGCCACAACCTCGGAAAGCGGGCGGTCTATGAGAAGCTCGGCTTGCATCTTCTCTTCGGTGGTGCTTGTCAGCTGCGTTACTGCGATTAAAAGCGGTCTGCTGCCGTCGGACCTCTTCAGCCCTTCAAGTGCCGCGCGCATCATGTCGGCCGTTCCGGCTGCGTGGACGTTGCACATGTCGATGTCAAGGCTTGACAGAACCTTCATCGCCTTGCCCACCGTGTTCGGAATGTCGTGGAGCTTCAGATCGAGGAAGATTTTGTGTCCTCTCTTTTTGATTTCGCGGACAATCTGCGGACCCTCAGCGTAGTAGAGCTCCATGCCGATTTTCACAAACGGCTTCTCCTCGCCAAAGTGGTCCAGAAATTTATAAACCTCCGCTGCGCTTGAAAAATCACATGCTACGATAACATCTTTTCCCATTTCATTCTCCTCGCTTAATATTGTTTTGCCGTTTCCGGCCGTTTCTGTTTTCCTTTAAAGGTAGTTTCCTGCCCGCGATACCTATAACTGAGCCGCGCCTATGATTTTTTCGAGCGTGCCAATTCCGCATTTGCGCATTGCTCTCGGCAGGTCGCTTACTATATCCCTGCAGGCGTATGGGTTAACAAGGTTCGCAGATCCGACCTGCACAGCCGTAGCCCCCGCGAGCATCATCTCAATGACATTCTCTGCACTGCTGACGCCGCCAAGCCCCACAACCGGTATCTTCACAGCCCTCGCCACCTGGTAGACCATGCGCAGCGCCACAGGAAACACTCCCGGCCCGCTGTATCCGCCCATCGTATTTGCGATGACCGGCCTTTTAGTCTTGAGGTCTATTCTCATCCCAAGCATCGTATTTATGAGGCTGATGCCGTCCGCGCCCGCCTCTTCGCACGCCTTTGCAATTTCCGTAATGTCCGTCACGTTCGGTGTAAGCTTTATAATCAGCGGCTTTTTTGTTACTCCCCGCACGGCTTTGGTTATCTCTGCCGCTGCCTTCGGGTCGGTTCCGAACGCCATGCCGCCGCCATGCACGTTCGGACAGCTGATGTTTATCTCAAGCCAGCCAATTTGTTCTGTCGCCTCAAGAATTTTCACCGTCTCCACGTAGTCCTCTTTCGAGAAGCCGCTGACATTCGCCATCACCTTCTTTTTGAAGACTTTTGCAAGCTTTGGGAGCTCCTCGCTGACTACCGCATGTGCTCCCGGGTTCTGAAGCCCCACCGAGTTTATGAGACCGCTCTGACACTCTGCAATTCGCGGTGTCGGGTTGCCGAACCTCGGTTCCAGCGTTGTGCCCTTGAACGAGAACGTCCCCAGGCAGTTTATATCGTAGTACTGCGCAAACTCGTAGCCGTAGCCGAAGGTTCCGCTCGCAGGAATTACCGGATTGTCGAGGCGTATGCCGCAAAGGGTGACCGCGGTATTTTTGCCTTCCGTCCTGCTTGCCTTTGCCTTGCTGTCTTTAGTTTTTGCTGTGCTTTTTTCTGTCACGTTTATTTTCTCCAATTGTACTGTTTTACTCGTAGTATTTGTCCCTGCACTGCTGCATCATAATCAGGCATAATCCGGCCTGTAGCTTTGACCGGTTAGTCCCAGAGGATTTCGCCGCGGGATAGAACAGGGCCGTCCTTGCAGATGCGCTTGTAGCCGTTCTTTGTTTTGTGCGAGCATCCCATGCATGCGCCGAAGCCGCAGCCCATGCGCTCTTCAAAGCTGTACTCGCCGTCGCCCTTTGCCTTTGCTTCGATTGCTCTGAACATTGGCATCGGCCCGCAGGCATAGAAGTAGGTGTATCCCACTGCATCTGCTGCGCCCTGCGTAAGGCTGTCCAGCCCGTCGGCCGCAAAGCCCTTTGTGCCGTAGCTGCCGTCTACAGTGTAGACAGTCACATCTGCACCGAGTGCTCTAAACTCCGCTTCGAGCAGCACTTCCGCCTTTTCGTTAAAGCCGAGAAGCACCGTAATCTGCGCCTTCGGGTTTGCTGCTTTAATCGTCCTTGCAAGGAGATAAAGTGGCGCCGAACCTGCCCCGCCTCCGATAAGCACCGGCCTTTCGCCTGCTTTTGCGGGGTCGAAGCCGTGACCCAGCGGCATCAGAAGGTCCAGCTTCTCTCCTGGCTTCATGCCGGCCATGTGCTCGGTGCCGCTTCCGACAGGCTTGTACACAAGCGTCAGCTTCCCGGCTTCGTAGTTGCAAACCGAAATCGGCCGCCTCAGGTACAGCCCGGGGATCTCGATGTTCACGAACTGCCCCGGCAGAACCTCTTCGCCGCCAAGCCCGCCCGAAACCTCCAAGACCATTTTTAAGTAGTTCTTTGCAACCTCTTTATTTTCCGTAATTATTGCATCCAGTTTTTTCATTACACATCCCTTTTCCAATTTGGGGACAGGCCCCAAATTCGCCTTTTTTCCAATTTGGGGACAGGTCACCTGTTGAAACCTGTCCCTATTTTAGCTTTTTTGGAAGTTTGGTGCCTGTCCCCAGATTCGCCTTGGCCCCAAATTAGCCTGCCGGCTACGAAGGTTGCGAGGCAGCGGCCATAGACCCTGCAGCCCGCAAACGGTGTCGCGCGGCCCATAGACTTAAAATCTTCCGGATTAATTTCGTACTCATCGCCTATATTCCAAATTGCAAAATCGCAATTCTCCGAGCTGCCGACAGCAGGCAGTCCAAAGCGCCTCCGCGGATTAGTCGACATCAGCTCTATCAGCTTTTCCATCGCAATTACGCCACCCTTAACCAGCTTTGTATAGAGCACCGGAAACGCTGTCTCGAGGCCCACGATTCCCATCGCACTTCCCTCAAGCCCCTTGCTCTTTTCCTCTGCGCTGTGCGGCGCGTGGTCTGTCGCAATCATATCGATTGTGCCGTCGCACAGACCCTCAAGAAGCGCTTCGCGGTCCTCGCGGCTGCGGATTGGCGGATTCATCTTGAACCTGCCGTCCTCCTGCAGCTCCTCGTCGCAAAGCACCAGATAGTGCGGCGCTGTCTCGCAGGTCACGTTAACTCCTCTTGCCTTCGCCTGCCTGATCACCTCCACGCTCTCCTTTGTCGAGATGTGGCACACATGATAAGCGGCGCCGGTCTCCTCGGCAAGCCTCAGGTCCCTCGCAATCGGCTTCCACTCGCTCTCGGAGGAAATCCCCTTGTGGCCGTGAGCCTTCGCGTAAGCCCCGTCATGTATATATCCGTCCGCACGCAGCTCCAGATCCTCACAGTGCGCTGCAATTACCTTGCCAAGCGCCTTTGCGCGAAGCATTGCCTCACGCATAAGCCCCTCATCGTTCAGCCCCACACCGTCATCACTGAAGGCGCAGATTCCCATGCCCGCAAGCGTTTCCATATCCGAAAGTTCTTTTCCCTTCTCGCCGCGGGTTATTGCCGCATAAGGGATTACGTTCACACAAGCGTCGCGCTTTATAATGTCGAGCTCCGCCTGCAGATTTTCTCTCGAATCGGGCACCGGATTCAGATTCGGCATTGCAAACACGTGGCTGTAGCCCGACGCTACCGCCGCGAGTGACCCGGTTTTAATTGTCTCCTTAAAAGAAAAGCCCGGCTCACGGAAGTGCACATGCACATCGGTGAAAGCCGGGACAGCTATATTATTTGGATTTTCAAGAAGAGACAAAAATGGAGTAGCGGCACTATGGCCCGCTACTCTATCTAATACGCCTCTGTCTACAAAAATATTGTTCATTTTGACCTCCATCTTGTCGGTCTCTCTGTACCGACTTAAAGATTTCTTCTTTGCTATGTTATCAAATATCAAAGCAAGTGTCAACAAAAATTCGAATTATTTTGTGTCGATTAAATTGTGCCGAAAATTCTGTCGCCTGCGTC
>DGGP01000056.1:0-1808 GCA_002392265.1 Firmicutes bacterium UBA3871
ACCGCCGGTGGGGAATTGCACCCCGCCCTGAAACAGATACATAAAAATATTTATCTACCTACCGATTGTATATCACAACTGAGCATTTGTAAAGCTTAAAAGTAAAACTTCGTTAAAAAAATATTTTTTCTGCAAATTTTAAGTGCAATATCTTCTTTTTTGTTGTATAATGTAATCGTGTAGGCGGGACGCATATCTCGCACTACCGGCATACATATAAATCGTTAGTTGGTAAAGGGCGGATCGCAAGATCTGTCTTTTACTTTTTTGACCTATTTCGTCAGCTTGTAAATCGCATCCGCATAGATTTTCGCCGCCTTCATCAGGCTGTCAATCGAAATATATTCATCTCTCTGGTGAGCCATCTCATCTTCACCCGGAAAACGCGGCCCAAACGCAACGATGCCCTTCGTGGCACGCCCATAGGTGCCTCCGCCGATCACGATAGGCTTTCCTGCTGCATCTCCGGTATGCTCCTTGTAAACATCCATCAGCGTCACAATCAGCGGATCGTCCGCAGGGAAATAGATAGGCTCTCTGCCCTTTTCCTTTACCACTCCGAAATTATATTTATTAAGAAGCGGCATCATCCCCTCGTAAACGGCCTCCTCGGTATATGTCACCGGATAGCGGATATTGACCGTAAACTCGCCCACCTCCGGCGTCATCTTTGACATGCCGAGGTTGAAAATCAAATCGCCGCTCGCCTCATCGCAAAAGCTGCAGCCCATTGATTCGCCTTTCCACTCAAAACCGATATGCTCGTTCGCAAAGGCAATAAACTCGTTCACATCCTCATTCGCGAAGCTGAGCCCCCCGAGGAATTTATAAAGAATCGCGATAGCATTAACGCCCATGTACGGTGTCGAGCCGTGCGCCGACTGCCCCGTCGTCGTAATTTCAAGGTTTTTGCCGGTCCCCTTCACCTGCAGATGATAGCCCGTCTCCTCGCGGAAAGCGTTCGCCTTTTCACGAATCACCTCATAAGCACCAGGCTGCTCATTTCTGACCACAGCTCTCGCAAAATCCGGCACCATATTTGCCGCACTGCCGCCGTTAAGTGAGCGAAGCTCCAAGCCTTTGTTGTTTGACTTCCCAATCTTCTTTGCCAGCCTGAACACCAGTATTCCCTTTTCACCATGAATTGCAGGAAAGTCCGCATCCGGCGTAAATCCGAAGGTCGGCACAGTGTCCACATGCTCGAGGTAGTAGTGCATGCCGATCCAGTTCGTCTCCTCGTCGAGGCCGAGAATCAGCCTGATACGCTTTGACGGCTCAAAGCCCGACTCCTTCAGCGCCTTCATTGCATAGTAAGCAGCAAGCACCGGGCCCTTGTCGTCACAAGTGCCGCGCCCGTAAATCTTGCCGTCCTCTATGCTGCCGCTGTACGGGTTGCCGTCCCCCGACTTCCATCCGCTGCCCTCCGGAACGACGTCCAAGTGGCCGAGGATTCCCATTATTTCGGTGTCGGTCGAATCCTCACGCGCCGCCATTTCTATATGGCCGCCGTAATTGTCAGTATTGCATGTTGAAAAACCGTCAATTTCGGCTCTGGAAAGCATCCAGCGGAAGGCATTGTCCACCTCCTTGCCGAACGGCAGCTTGCCGTAATCTTTGTCTATGCAGGCCGGCGCGATTACGCTCGGAATGTTTACCAGCTCTTTTAAATCCGCCAGCATATTTTCTTTATATGAATCAATTAATTCCAAGTATCCCATAAGCTGTCTCCTTTGCATCCTTTGCTCTGGACAAATGACCCGAAACCGCCAGCGTCGGATTGTCATCCAGCGCATCATCAAGCGGAATAA
>DGGP01000056.1:1867-3188 GCA_002392265.1 Firmicutes bacterium UBA3871
GTGAGTCCGGCCGCCGCTCTTATATCTGTCCACCCATGTTGGAATTGCGTCCATGTCAACCGCAATCACTTCGCCGGTATCCGGCTTTATAGTGATGTAAGCCCTCGCCAAAACGCCCTCTTCGGTGTATTTATTGCTCAGCGTCTCCGTTCTCTGATTCGAGATGCAGTTCCCGAGGCTGTAAAATACAGGAACGGTATGACGAGCTCCCCCGGTGACGGTAGGGCTTACCATAGCGCACTGCTGCAACACATGAGGATGCGATCCGAAGATGACATCTATATCCATCGTGTCTATTGTCTTTTGTGCTATATCAAGCTGCCATCTGTTGGCACTCAGCTGATATTCCTCGCCCCAGTGATAGAACATAACCACAATCTGAGCTCCTGCGGCTCTGCACTGCTCCACCACATCGCCTATCTTTGCAAGCTCCTCGTCTATGAAGGCATAGTTAAAGCTGTTGATGTGCGAAGCTGCTTCCTCGCTTGCTATCGAGCCGTTTATTGAAACCCGTCTGTCGCCGGTAGAGTTCTGATAGGTATAGGAAATAACACCGACCTTTATTCCATTTGCTTCGTATATGCAGTACCTCGGGTCGGTCACCTCCGTGATGCTTCCCGTAGTCTGAAAGCCCTGGCCCTTCAGGATTTCGAGAGTCCTCAGCACTCCGCTTGTTCCACGGTCGAGCATGTGGTTGTTTGCTGTTGCGACCACATCAAAGCCCGTCCATTTGAGCGCTGCCGCCAGCTCATCAGGCGATGAGAATGCCGGATAGCCCGTGTAAGGTGCCTGCCCAAAGGTCGTCTCGAGATTGCAGATTGCAATATCGGCCTCCTCGACATAGTGCTTTATGTATTCAAAGTTGTCCGTGAAATCGTAAGTTCCGTCAGCCTGCTTTTGCGCGTCAAGCTGGGTTTTGTGCGCCATCACATCTCCGGTGCAGAGTATCGAAACCGTAACCGGCTCCGGCTCCGGCAAAGGCTCCGGCTGTTCCCCCGCAGGTACAGCTCCCCCATCGCCACCGGCTGAAAAAAGTGGGAGCATAAATATCGCTCCCACTACGATGACAGCTATGCACAAAAAGATCAGTATAATTAGCTTCTTGTTCATAAATCCTTGTAAATCCTTATAATTTTTATTCTACAGGTTCTACATATGCGATATCATCAGGATAGTTATCCTTGAGTGCCTGCTCAACGATGCTCTTTAATGTCATGCGAGCACCCGGGCAGCCTGCACAGTGTCCCTGCAGTCTTACCTTTACAACCTTATCCGCTGTGTATTCAACGAATTCGATGTCTCCGCCGTCTCTCTGCAGAAA
>DGGP01000122.1 GCA_002392265.1 Firmicutes bacterium UBA3871
ACCTGAAATCCGCCGCTGTCGGTAAGTATTGCTCTGTCCCAGTTCATAAATTTGTGAAGTCCACCCGCTTCTCTGATTATTTCGTGACCCGGGCGCAAATACAGATGGTATGTATTCGAAAGAATGATCTGAGCGCCCATCTCTTTAACCTGTTCGGGACGCATCGCCTTTACTGTTGCCTGAGTTCCCACAGGCATAAACACCGGGGTCTGTATATCCCCATGTGGCGTATGCAGCACACCGCGTCTTGCTTTTGATTTTTTGCATTCCTTGATCAACTCGTAAGTTACTGCGTGTTTCATTTGCGTCCTCCTCCTTATAGTATCAAACAGGCATCTCCATAGCTGAAAAATCTGTACTTTTCAGCAACAGCCGTATTATAAGCCTCTATCATCTTTTCCCTGTCGTAAAGCGCCGAAACGAGCATTAAAAGTGTTGATTTCGGCAAATGGAAATTGGTTATGAGGCTGTCAACCATTTTGAATTTATATCCCGGATAAATAAATATATCTGTGCTGTCACTGCCTGCGCAAAGCTCGTATAATCCGGTTTCGGAATTGAAGGAAGCCGCACTTTCCATAGTTCGCGTGCTGGTGGTACCCACCGAAACAATACGGCCGCCTCCGCGCTTTGCATCATTTATAATTCGCGCATTTTCCTCGTCGATTTCGTATTCCTCGAAATGCATATGATGTTCTTCAACCTTGTCGACTTTTACGGGTCGGAAGGTTCCTATCCCCACATGAAGCGTCACAAATGCAAGATTCACGCCTTTCGCACGTGCCTTTTCAAGTATCTCGTTTGTAAAGTGAAGTCCCGCCGTCGGAGCAGCTACAGAGCCTTCGTACTTTGCATATACAGTCTGATATCTTTCTCTGTCTTCCTTTTCGGCGGCTCTTTCGATATATGGAGGCAGTGGCATACTGCCTATTTCCTCGAGGCGTTCAATAAAAACCCCATCGTATTCAAAGCGAACATGTCTGGTGCCATCCTCACCGTAGCCTGTGACAACAGCCTCAAACCTTTGCATGTTCTCCGCGTTAAAGACTACTCTGTCCCCTTCTTTCATTTTACGTCCGGGACGTACCATGGTTTCCCATACATCACCCTCTAAACGCTTTATCAGGAGAAACTCTATTTTTGCACCCGTTTCTGCCTTTGTGCCATAAAGCCTTGCCGGAATTACCTTTGAATTGTTCATAACCAGACAGTCACCGGGATTTAAATAATCCACCACGTCAAAAAAGTGCTTGTGCTCAATTTCTCCGCTATCCCTGTGAATAACCATGAGTCTGCTCATATCGCGTTTTTCTGCAGGCTTTTGAGCTATCAGTTCCTCCGGCAGATAATAATCAAAATCATTTACGTTCATCTATTATAAAATTTCCTTTTCTTCCTTTTCGCGTTATTCGCTCATTTTCGTTTATACGTATTAATGTTTACCCGTTTTTATCTGATTTCAATTCCCGTATAATAATATTTCAGGATTTGATCGTAGCTCCAACCGAGTTTCCCCATGGCAATTGCGCCATCCTGCTGCATTCCGATGCCGTGTCCGTATCCGAGTCCCACGATTCTCAGACTGCCTGACGTTTCGTTCAGACTTCCCTCCACCGTGGTTATCGTCATATAGTCGCTTGATCCTGCATCGCCGTTTGGTTTTGCGATCGTCCCGGTATCGTTTATCAAATATTTATCACCCGCAGCGTTTACAGCATATATGCCAACGCCGCTGTCCGCATACACTTTTTTTGCTTCGCCTCCGGCGCCGATTACATAAACCTCGTCGGCCTTTATCTGCCCTGAGGAGCCATTAGCACCCAGCATAAAAAGCTCTTTCAGCATCAAAACTCCCTTTGCTGCCGCATCTTCCGGCGTTTCCGTTTCCCTGACAGGAATGCTGCCATCCTCACCTACATCCACATACTTTACAGCTCCGTTAAACCTGAAAAGATTCGACTTCACATCGCTACTGCCGAAAAAGCTTCGGATAGTATATTTGCTGTACGATGCACTCCCCTCGGTTCCCGTAAATGTAATTTCTTTTACGTTTCCGTTATCGGCAAGTCCTGTAATTTCAACTTTTGTCAGTGTTCCAACATTTTTCCCGTCCGCTGCGAGCCTGCTTTCAAGCTCACTAAACGAGTAGGTCTTTTCCCACAGATAAGGTTGGCAGTACGGATCCGGCACCGCTCTCAGATACCCCAGCCTGCTGCTCCAGACATCCTCCACATTCTGAGTGTAGCCTCCGCTGTTTTTTGCATAATAAGCCATTACAGGCTTTCCCTCATAATATATGCACTGGCCTGCTGTTTCTGAAGCCGCTCTGTTGCATGCTTCACTTTCACTCTTTAACCCTCTGTATACTTGACAGTGCGTGGACGGGCACACATCAAATCCGTAGGAAGCGTGATTACCGCCTTCCAGCGCAGAAACCAAAGCATAGCTTCTGGCCGCAACAGCCTGTGCTTTTATTGTTTCCATCGGGCTGCTGCTGCCAATTTCACTCGGCAGTACTCCGCATACATATTGGTCTATGTTCACCGCATTTATGATGTTAATTTTATCGCTGCCGCTTGGAGTAAACATCACACCGCCGTGGTACATCGTACCGTCTATGCTTATTGAATATCCTTCATTATAAAAAAGCGGCAGTATCATGTTTTCTGTTGTCATCCCCGATAAAACCGTATCGCCCGTAGCAATGTCCTTTACGGATACCTCCCCACCGTTTACAGCTATTTCAAGCTCAGTAGCGGAAACAGTCTGCAGCACAGGCATATTCCCATTCGAAGAATAGTTTGCAACACAAAACCCGCCATCGCAGCCAACAGTAAATCGGCTGACAGCGGTACTGCCATATTTCAGACCAACCTTTATGGTCTGTCCCATATGAACCTCAGTCTGCTCACCGGCCTCCGCAAATACGTGCACGGTACACAAAAGCGTGCACATGAGCACAGCTAAAAGGCAGCAAACAGAACGTTTAAATTGGCTGTTTGATACTTTTTCCGGAATCATAAGCATACTATAACATAAAAGAATATTATAAGTCCAGACTTACCTGATCCTGAAATGCATTCTCCGGAGGAGTTATGCCGAGATGACGATAAGCCTTTTCCGATACCATTCTGCCCTTTTGCGTGCGATGAAGCAGACCGGCCTGTATCAGATAAGGTTCGTGAGCGTCCTCAATAGTTATTCTTTCCTCTCCTATGGAAGCTGCTATTGTATCTATGCCCACAGGGCCACCGCCAAATCTTGTGATGATAGTGCGCAGCACTTCTCTATCGAGGTGCTCGAGTCCGAGCGCATCGACACCCATGGCATCAAGCGCCAGCCTGGTGATTTCAATATCAATCCTGCCGTTACCCTTTACCTGAGCAAAGTCTCTGACGCGCTTTAAGAAGCGGTTTGCAACTCTCGGTGTTCCTCGCGATCTTTTCGCCATTTCGGAAAGCGATTCCGAATCAATCTCCACATCGAGTATGCTTGCAGTACGCTTTAATATTGTCTTTAACTCATCCTCAGTATAAAGCTCGAACTTTGAAAGTACACCGAAACGGTCTCTGAGCGGAGCGGAGAGACTCCCTGCGCGTGTAGTCGCTCCAATGAGCGTGAACTTTGCAAGGTCAAGTCTGATTGAACGTGCTGATGGTCCCTTTCCGATTATTATGTCTATGGCATAGTCTTCCATAGCCGAATACAGCACTTCCTCAACCGAGCGGTTAAGTCTGTGAATTTCGTCTATAAAAAGGACATCATTTTCGTTTAAATTTGTCAGTATTGCGGCGAGGTCGCCTGCCCTGCCTATTGCGGGGCCCGATGTGATTCGGATGTCAACTCCGAGCTCATTTGCGATGATTCCGGCCAGCGTGGTCTTTCCAAGTCCCGGAGGACCGTAGAAAAGAACATGGTCGAGAGGCTCCTTTCTGGCCTTTGCCGCTTCAATATATACTTTTAAATTTTCCGTTACATCCTTTTGGCCTATGTATTCGCTGAGATACTGCGGACGCAGTGTCAGCTCAGTTTCATTGTCAGCCATGTTAAGATGAGTGTCTGTAAATCTTTCGTCCATCAGTAAACTCCTAGAAAAGCTGTTTCAGAGCCTTTTTGATATACTCTTCACTGGTCAGATCCGTATCCGGAACAGATGCAAGTGCCGATAATGCCTCGCTCCTCGAATATCCGAGGGCAACCAGAGCATTTAATGCCTCGCCTTTGGCATTACCGTTACCGCCGTCTGTATTTTCCAATATTTCTCCTGTAACAGGATTTACGCCCGAAAGCGGTGCATTAACTTTATCCTTCAGCTCCAGAACGATGCGCTGTGCAGTCTTTTTCCCTATACCGTTTGCCCTGGTCAGCATGTCTGCGTCCTCAAAAGCAATTGCCCTGCGGCAGTCGTCTGCAGACATTGCCGAAAGTATTGACATTGCGCCCTTTGCACCTATGCCGCTGACACTTAAAAGCTTTTTGAAAAGAGACAGTCCTTCGGTATCTGTAAAGCCGTAAAGGCTGACATCATCCTCTCTGACGGCCATATATGTGTACAGCATAACGCTCTGTCCCTCCGTGCAGGAGTAAACAGGCGAGCTTGCGGGAACAGCTACCTCGTAGCCAATGCCGCCCACATCAATGACTATGCCGTTTTCGGTCTGCATTGCAAACCGGCCTTTTAAATAATGTATCATATGCCCTTCCTTATCTTTTTCATTCTGTCTGTATATGAACCGCTGTGGCCGTGGCATATCGCCGCCGCCAGTGCATCTGCCGTATCATCCGGCTTTGGTACCTTTTCGAGATTCAGAAACATGCGAACCATTTCCTGCATCTGCTTTTTCTCTGCACGACCATATCCCGTCAGAGCCTGCTTTATCTGGAGAGGCGTGTATTCGTAAACACCGACTCCCGAATTGGCACATGCAAGCATTGCTACACCTCTGGCCTCGCCTACCATGATTGCAGTTGTGGTATTACTGTTAAAAAACAGCTCTTCGATGCTGGCAACCTCGGGCCGGTATTCGGCTATGATTCCCATCAGTTCGTTATATATGCATTTGAGTCTGTCCACAGGCTCGAGATCCTTTGATGTGGTGATGGAATCATAGGCAACGGCTTTAAAATGATTGCCCTGCATGTCTATTATTCCCCAACCCATTATGGCATAGCCCGGGTCGATTCCTAAAATACGCATTTTTGTCCCTCCAAAGGATATTATACAATGCAAACATTTGTTTGTAAAGGCAAAAAGAAATACGCAAAAAGACGCAAAAACAATATATGTACAAATATATGTACAAATCTTTCAAAATGCCTTGATTAAAGCGCTTTCAAAATGGTATAATCACAAATAGGTGGCTTTTGTGCCAATTTGAGTAATGTAGCATAGTAGCAAAGGAGAAAACATGAGGTATTCACGACAGAATAAAATCCTGGATATCATAACCAACAATGAAATCGAAACGCAGGAAAAGTTAGCGCAAATGTTGAAAGAGAGCGGATTTGAAGTTACGCAGGCAACTATCAGCAGAGATATCCGCGAACTTCAGCTGGTAAAGATCCTTACACCTGAAGGCAAGTATAAATACGCAGTCAGCGCCAGCCAGGACATGCCTGTTACCAACAGGTTAATACAAATTTTCAGAGGAACGGTTCGTTCTGTTGCTTCTTCCGGCAATATCATTGTTGTGAAGACTCTTTCAGGCTGTGCAAACGCAGCGGCCGAAGCCATTGACAATATCAATCTTAATCACACTGTCGGTTCCGTTGCAGGCGACAATACAATATTCATTCTTGTTGACGACCCCGCTAATGTTGAGGGACTCGTACGCCAGTTAAACGAAACTATGGCTTCTAATTAATGTAAACTTAATGACCGGCTCTCCGGTCATTTTAACGTAAGAGGTTTTTATGATTTCATATATCAGCATAAAGGATTTCGCCATAATTGAAAATTGTGAAGTCGAGTTTAAAAAAGGCCTTAATATCATCACCGGTGAAACCGGTTCGGGTAAATCAATCGTCATAGAGGCAATCAGTCTCGCACTCGGTGCCAGAGCCGACAGCAGCTTTGTTCGCACAGGCGCCGATAAAGCCGTAGTCCAGATTGCAGGCGACCTGGACGGTGAAGATATAGTAATAACCAGAGAAGTCAGCGCTTCCGGTAAAAATCTTTGCAAGCTTAATGGCCGTGTCGTTACACTTGCTGAACTTTCTACCTATTGTAAAAGGCTGGCTGACATACATGGTCAGTACGATCATCAGTCGCTTCTTAATCCGGAGTATCACATCCGCCTGATTGACCTTTTCCATGCGGATGAAATCGCACCTGTAGCCCAGATGGTCGCAAGACTCTATGATGGTTATGTCAAAACCTCGGCGAGCCTTAAAAAGCTCCTTCAAAGCGCTGCCGATGCGGATAAAAAACGTGACTTTATGAAATTTCAGCTCGAAGAAATTCGTTCAGCAAAGCTGATTTCGGGCGAAGATGCAGAGCTTTCCGAAAGAATTACGCTGCTTCAAAACAGCGAGCGACTGTATCAGGTCCTTTCGAGAGCTTATGATGCACTCTACGAATCGGAACCTTCCACTATAGATTCTCTCGAAACCGTGGCTAAAGAGCTCGAAGGGATATCCGGCTTTTCAGGCGCTATCTCTGCCCTGTCCGAACGCATATCATCACTCTGCTATGAGCTCGACGATATCGCCCATGAAATCCGTTCGGAGCGTGACGATATGGTATTTTCACAGGAAGAGCTTGACGAATGCATTGAGCGATATGAACTGATTCAAAACTTAAAACGCAAATACGGAAACGAATTCCTTGACGGCGGAATTACTCCGGGCAGTATAGAAGCGGTCAATAATTTTGCGGACACAATCGAAGCAGAGCTAAAGGATGTTGAAAACTCGGATCATCTGAAGTCAGAGCTCGAGGCTCAGCTTGAAACCATAAATGCCCAGCTGCAGCTTGCAAGTGAAAGGCTCTCTACCCTTCGCCACGAATCAGCTGCAGATTTAATAAAGCGGATTACCGAGCAGCTAAAGGACCTCAATTTCAACAATTCGCAGCTGGATATTGAGTTTACAAAGCTTGACAGCTTTACCGAAAGCGGGACGGATACGGTTGTTTTCATGATCAGCACGAATTTGGGCGAGCCGCTGAAGCCTCTTAACAAAATAGCTTCGGGCGGTGAAATGAGCCGCATAATGCTCGCTTTCAAAAAAATAATCGCCGACTACGACGACATTCCTACCCTGATTTTTGACGAAATAGATTCCGGAATATCCGGGATCGCCGCTTCCGTAGTCGGAAAGAAATTAAAGGAGATTGCCGAGAATCACCAGATTATATGTATCACTCACCTGCCGCAGATCGCCGCATGCGGGCACAGTAATTACCGCATTTCAAAGGAAACTGCGGGCGGTACTACAAAAACAACAATCAGCAGACTTTCAAAGGATGAAACCGTGAAAGAGATTGCAAGACTTCTCGGTGGTGCAAACATAACGGACACAACACTTAAATCTGCGGAGGAACTTCTCGCAGCATCGAAATAAATCGAAAAAATAGATTTTTCACAGATACACAGATATATAGGCAGTTTTTATTGGAAGTATATTAGCTGCCCCCATATATAAACTTAAAGGAGGACAACTATTCATGAAAAACAAAGGCTTAGCTCGTAAACTGGTTAGCAGAACAGGAATATTTACCATTTTAATATTCGCTGTTGCACTGGTTGTTCTGAGCTTGGTGCTTTCATCACAGGTTAAAAGCACCGCAAACGAAAAGCTTCAGCTCACCGCTGATGCGCTTGCGCAGCAATCTGAAGAATTCTTTGATCTTCACGCTGCAATGACCGAACAGTATGCCGCTGACCCTATACTTGTACAGTATATGCAAAGTGTACAGGCAAATCCGACTTACCTCGGTGAAAATCCGATGTGGCCTACTATTCGCGCTCAGCTTCAGGCAGCGTACAGCATGCATGCCGACACATCCGTCGAGCTTTATGTATCCAGCTGGGCAGTCAACGACATCGCTTCATCGACAGGCGAACTGATGAGCGTTGACTATCCTGGTGCTCTTGACATCACGACCCGTTACTGGATGAACGGCCCGAGAGATACTCGTGCTACTGTATTTACCGAACCTTATACAGATTCGCAGACAGGAAACGTTGTTTGTACAATAGGTTCTCCTATTTTCGATACTGACGGCACTGTACTCGGTTCCTGCTGTGTTGACTTCTATCTGAACAGCGTTCGTGATACACTGGCAAGTGCAGAAGTCGGTAAGAACGGTTACAGCATGGTATTCCTTCAGGACGGCACTGTTTTCTATCATCCGAATGAAGAGTTTATGGGTCTTGATGCGGACGGCAATGCACAGAACATCTCTGCTTTCAATTTTGATGAAAACCTTGTAAACGCTGTAACTGCCAACGAAGACGGCCAGCTTTTCAAATTTACCGATGAAAACGGCACAAAGATGGTTGCCGTAACAAGAGTTCTCAAAAATGTAGGATGGACAGTAATTGTTGCCCTTCCGCAGAGAGAGGCTTATGCAATGGCTCAGAACACCATCATTATCCAGATGGCTATTCTTCTCGTGGCACTCATCGGCATTCTCCTTTCGCTGCTTTTAACAACCAGAAAAGCAATTGCACCGGTTACGGAAATCGCTCACCAGGCATCAGACCTCGCTCTTGGAAAGAAGCCTCATGGCGTGCAGAGACGTGATGTGGAAAAGGATGAGGTTGATACTCTGATAAATTCCTTCGCTGCACTTATTGATGCAAATAATGAGCAGGCTCACATCCTCGATGAGGTTGCAGCCGGAAATACCGATTTGGAGATTAATATCCGCAGTGAAGAAGATGTTCTCAACATCTCAATGAAAAAGATGGTGGCTACTCTTAATGCACTCGTTGAAGAAACCAATGAGCTCACTCAGAACGCAATCCTCGGTAACACTTCCTACAGAGGCGATGCTTCAAAGTTCGTAGGCGGTTATCAGCGCATTGTAGAGGGCTTTAACGCTACTATGGAAGCCGTTATGACCGAGATTAACATCGTTGCAAATGTTTCCGCAGCTCTCGGACGCGGCGAAGTTCCTGAGATCAGCAACAACTCGCAGGGTGACTATGCTGAAATCATGAACGCATTAAAGGGTGCCGTTGACAACATTAAGACTCTCGTAGAAGACACTCAAAAGGTTGCAGAGGCGGCAAGAAACGAAGACTACACAGTCAGAGCAGATGCCGATAAGTACGGCGGCGAATTCAAAAGAGCTGTTGAAGGTATCAACAATACACTCGAAATCATGGCCGACAAAAAGCTCTGGTACGAGACAATGCTCGACGGTGTTCCTATTATGCTCCAGACAATAGACCACAACGGCAACTGGACATTTGTCAACTACCCTCTCGCAAATCACTTTATCGACAGAGGCCTCTTCGAGAAGCCGTCGCAGATGGAAGGCAAACCTGCACTTCTCGACGGAAAAGACTTCTCAGGTGTTCCTGAGCTTCTCGCAGGCAAGGCTGAGATTAACTACAGCTTTGACGGTAAGGAATATATCAGAATCACAAAATCACTTATCGACGAAGAAGGAAACGACAGAGGATATATATGCGTATTCGAGGATGTAACAGGTGTATCACGCGCAAACGCATATACAAGCGCTGCTGTTGAAAGACTCAAGGGTAACCTCGAAAATGTTGCACAGGGCCAGTTCACTCTCGTAGAAAACACAATGGTTCCTGACGAATATCAAAAGGAAGTTGCTGCGCAGTTTGATGCTATCGACGCAAGCATAAACGATATGACAGCCTCCGTAAAACACATCGTCGAAGATGTAATGGATATGTCAAACGCTGCTGTTGCGGGCGACCTCGAAAAGAGAATCAACGAAACCGTTCACAAGGGTGAATACGGCGATGTTGCAAGAGGTATCAACTCCACAGTCGATGCACTGATTAACCCTACATTCGAGGTTATGGAGGTACTCGAAAGAGTTGCGGGCGGTGATCTCGGACACATGGTAACAGGCGATTACAAGGGCGGTCACGCACAGTCAAAGAACGCCATGAACAAGACCATCACCCAGCTTCGCGGTGTAATCGATGACATCTCATCTACCCTCACCCGCATGGCTGACGGTGACCTCACAGTTCACATTGATAACAACAGATATATAGGCGATTACGAAGCAATCGGCACCGCACTTGAGACAATCGTTGCAAAGCTCCGCACAGTAATGGCAAACCTGACCGAGTCCGCAGCTCAGGTTGCGAACGGTTCAAGACAGCTCTCCGAGGCTGCACAGACCCTTGCAAACGGCTCGACAAAGCAGGCCGCAGCTGTTCAGGAGCTCACCTCCACTGTCGGCAAAATTGCAGAGCAGACTCAGCACAACGCATCAGATGCACGCGAGGCATCAACACTTGCAAACAGCGTAAAATCCAGTGCAGAGCGCGGCGACAGCCAGATGAAGGAAATGCTTATCTCCATGGATGAAATCAACGAATCCAGTGCAAACATTTCAAAGATCATCAAGGTTATCGACGATATCGCATTCCAGACAAACATCCTCGCACTCAATGCCGCAGTTGAGGCAGCACGTGCAGGCGTACACGGTAAGGGCTTCGCTGTAGTAGCTGATGAAGTTCGTAGCCTCGCAGCTAAATCCGCAGAGGCTGCATCCGAAACAACAGCTCTCATCGAAGGCTCTGTTGCAAAGGTTAACGCAGGTACAAAAATCGCAAATGAAACTGCAGAAGCTCTTGCTGAAATCGTTGAAGGCATCAGCAAAGCCGCTGACCTCGTTGGCGGCATAGCAGAGGCTTCTTCCAACCAGGCAACCGGCATCAACGAAGTTAACAAGGGTATTGAAGAAGTATCCATCGTTATTCAGAGTAACTCAGCTACTTCAGAAGAATCGGCTGCATCATCCGAAGAGCTCTACGGACAGGCTGATATGCTCAA
>DGGP01000071.1 GCA_002392265.1 Firmicutes bacterium UBA3871
GGCTGCTCTACAATTTCTACTGTTTTGTTCATTACATCTGCAAGAACCTGCGCAACTGTCTTTGACATTGCACTTCCGCCTACAAAGCGAATCGTATCGGAAACCTTTACCTTTTCCGCACTGGTTTCATACAGCCATCTCATATGGTAGCAGACACCCTCCACAACGGCCTTTACCAGATCGCTGCTGCGATTATCTATATCCACATTAAAGAATACGCCTCTGGCATTTTCATCCTCGAACGGACAGCGGTTTCCGTGCATCCACGGTGAAAAGATAATACCGTTGCTTCCCGCCGGAACGTCCTTTATCATGTCAATCAGCTCGCCAAAAGTCTTTATCGGCGTTGCCGAAAGTCTCTCCTTGCCCCACTCTATGCACTTGCCTGCTGTTTCACAGTCTGCCGTGTAAAGATATGTGTCAGGGTCCGAGCCCACGATTGCCGCTATCGAATGGGATACGTCAACTGCCATTTCGTCGGTTGTGGTGCAAACCCAGCCGCTTGTACCCGCGCATACGCAAACATCGCCCGGAGCAAGACAGCCTGCACCTACCTGACAAAGCGAAACATCGCTGCCTCCCGATACGACAGCTGTGCCGGGGTTAAGCCCAAGCTCTGCGGCAGGTCCCTCCTGCAACCTGCCTACTATATCAGTAGCCTCGCAAAGCTCCGGCAGATGCTTCATATCCACATCAAAGAGCCTGCAAAGAGGTTCGCTCCAATTTCTGGTTTTAGGATCGTAAAGGAATGTCATATATGCGTCGTCTCTGCTTGCCGCAACCTGCCCGGTTGCGCGGAAAGCAAGATATTCCTTTGCGTCCAGCCATTTATATGTTTTCTTGAATATCTCGGGCTCGTTGTCTCTGACCCAGAGATATCTGTAAACCGTATCCTTTGTGCTGACCGGTGCGGCCTTTGTTATCTTCAGGCACTTTAAGAGCTTTCTGACATTCATTCCCATTACGGAAATGCCGCTTCCCATATAGTGTTTATACTGCTCGCTCGCACGGCAATCCATTGTGTTCATGGCAGGCCTGAGCGCATTTCCGTCTTTGTCCACCATTACCAGTGTTGCAAACTGGGAACAGAACGAGATACCTTCAACCTCTTCCTTTGCTATGCCCGAGCCTTCAATTAACTTTTTTGTGGTGCGGCACATTGCCTGCCACCAGTCTTCCGGATTCTGCTCAACGCCGTTATTAGGTAATGTGTTGAGTACATAGTGATCCACCTCGCTTGCAAGAAGCTTGATGTTTTTGTCGGCCAACTCGTATAAAGCGGCCTTGAACCCTGTCGTTCCAACGTCGTAAGTTATTACTTTCATAAAGCGCTACCTCTGTCTACTAAATGTTTACAAAACACCCTTCACTGAGATATTAACCCTTTATCTCATCCCCTATGATAAAATTATACTCAAGTCAAAGTTTTGTGTCAATGCATTTCGACGAATTTGCTGCTCAAAAGCCAAATTTTTTTGACCTGGGTTTAAATATTTTAAAAAATACCGCAAATTAATATTGACTTTGAGTCCAACTCTATTTATACTTTGGTTTATGGAAAAAGCATACGGAAAAAGAGAACTGAACAAGATTAATTGTCGAAACAGCATACTGAAGGCTTCCAGAAGACTGTTCAAATCACGCGGCTATGATGATGCAATGATGGAGGAGATTGCGAGCAAGGCCGGTATTTCAAAGGCAACGGTCTATAACTACTTCCCTACAAAGGAAAGCCTTTTGATAGGAACGGCCAACGAGGTTATAGAGCACATCGAATCCATTAAGGAAGCCGGCGCTCCCGAGGGGAAAAACAGCGAATATCTGCTTCTTCACATGATAAAGGAATTCATCATCGCCAATATGGAATATCCCGATCTGGCTCGCCGCATCACATATCTTAACTCGTGCCCTACCAGCTCCATGTACCACACAGGCGACAAGATGATTGAAATCATCCGCGAGCAGGTGCGCGAGGTTCAAAAAGAAGGAATCTACAGACAGGATGTCGACACCGAAGACATCGTCCACTTCATAATGGGTCTCTACTATATCGTTCAGTACCACGGCCCTGAGACAGACGATTTCAAAACCGAAGAGCTCGAGAAAAAGCTCGAAAGCTATTTCCGGATGATTACCGCACCTTTTAGGGCGTAGGAATACATCACAACATGAACATAAAAATAAAAAGACTGTGCGCTTTGCACAGTCTTTTTTCGCATCATTTTCCATACGTTTTTTATCTTCTTTTTTATATCTTCATGCACACATCCCATGCACGCCAGATTACACTGCGAAGGTTTCCCACACCGTTGCAGTCTCCTACCAGGTGTACATGCGGACCGGCCTGAACAAGCGGTGTAGGAGCATAGCCGACACTGACAATTACACTATCACCATTCAAATCAAAGACCTTTCCGTCCTTGCCCTTTACGGTAACGCCGTCCCTGCGGATTGACTCAACTCCCGTTTCAAGATATACAGGTGTCTTTTTAAACGCCAGCATCTCGCGCAGGAAGGATGTGTTTGCAAGGCACACGCCCTTTACGGCAATCAGATCGTTTTTCATCTCGACAATCGTCGGATGCTTGCCCTTCAGTATTAAATCATATGCGATTTCGCAGCCTGTCAGCCCGCCTCCGACAATAATTACATTGTCGCCGACCTCTGCTCCCGAAAGATAATCCACAGCCTGCATAGCCTCGTCAAAGCCCGGTACCGGCAGCTTTTTATACTTCGAGCCCGTAGCAATTATTACTTCATCTGCTCCGAGCTTTTCAGGCTTTATGTCCGCTGCCGCAAGCTCGCGGCCAAACTCAACTCTGATTCCCTGCTTCTTTATCTCTCTGCGATACCATTCAATCAGCTCCCTGTCCTTTTCCTTGTAAACAGGAGCAGCAGCCTGGATGAACACTCCTCCGAGGCGGTCGCTCTTTTCGTAAATCACCGGCTCGTGTCCGCGCGCCTTCAGCACAAGAGCTGCCTCCATTCCGCCGATTCCGCCGCCGACAATGGCAACCTTTTTCTTTGCGGAAGCAGGCACAATCCTGTATTTATCCGTCTGCATCGTGCGAGGATTCAGTGCACAGCGAGCCATATGCAGCGCATCATTCAAATCCTGATCGTTCGCCGATCCTTCATATTTCGCCATATTAAAGCAGGCATTATGGCAGCTGATGCAAGGCTTGATGTCCTGAGTTCTCTCCTCAATCAGCTTTGTAACCCACTCAGGATCGACGAGGAACTGACGAGCGATTGCAACCGCATCAATCCGTCCGTCCTTCACAGCCTGCGCACCTACCTCAGGATTCATCCTGCCCGCGCAGACTACAGGAATATCCACAAAGTTCTTTATATGAGAAACATCCTCAAGGTTGCAGTTTTCAGGCATGTACTGAGGCGGATGCGACCAGTACCATGCATCGTAGGTGCCATTGTCGCAGTTGAGCATATCATAGCCCGCATCCTGCAAGTACTTTGCCGCGCGCTCCGACTCTGCCATGTCACGACCGACCTCCGTGTAGTCAGTCTCTCCCGGCACCGCCCCCATGCGGAAGCCCTTGGTTTTTGAAAGCACCGAATAGCGAAGCGATACAGGAAAATCTTCGCCGCACTCCTTCTTTATCGCCTGCACAATCTCCACAGGGAAGCGATAGCGATTTTCGAACGACCCACCGTACTCGTCGCTGCGACTGTTCGTGTAAGGCAGCGTGAACTGATCAAGCATGTAGCCCTCGTGCACGGCATGTACCTCTATCCCGTCGACGCCGGCTTCCTTGCAAAGCTTTGCGGTACGTGCGAAAGCCTTGACGATTTGGTCAATCTCCGCCTTTGTGAAAGGGCGGGAATAAACGCCGTCAGCCCAGCGGTTCGGAGTCCTAGAAGCCGAAGCCGTGATGTAGTCCATGTTGAATATAGGCTTGCAGACAAAGCCAAAGGCCTTGTTTGTAATCATCTTTGCCATTAAATCATTCATCGCCATTGCGCGACCAAAGCCTGCGGCGAGCTGGATGAAAAGCTTGCAGCCCGTCTTGTGGAACTCGTTCATATACGATTTGAGCTGCTTGAACTTTCCCTTGTTCTGGTAGAGCCAGCGGCCGCCGAACGGATCGCGGATAGGCGCAATGCCCGGCAGTATGAGTCCTACATTGTT
This sequence comes from Firmicutes bacterium UBA3871, assembly GCA_002392265.1. GTDB lineage: Bacteria > Bacillota > Clostridia > Peptostreptococcales > Anaerovoracaceae > UBA3871. The sequence continues at coordinate 4,151 of DGGP01000071.1, forward strand.
CCTCGCTCTTTCGAGGAGGAAGTTTGCCGCCTCTTTGTCAAAATGATTCGGCTCCATCCAGCCAAAGATAGAAGTGCCGCCCATAGAGCACATAACTATGCGGTTTTTGATTTCCACATTTCCTATCTTCCATGGTGTAAAAAGGGGATCGTATTTTTGTTCCATGTTATCCTCCTGCTTTTTTTCGGTATCAATTTGCTATACTCGGTTCTAATTTTTATCAAAGTATAGCACTCAAATTCATTTTTGACAATGGATTTCATGAAAATTGTTGTACTCAAGTCAAATCTTTGATAAAATTTACTTGTCAAAGTGTTTATAGCATTCATTAGATAATGGAGGTAACGATATGAAGGTACTTTTCAGAGGCGGCCAAATCATCGACGGCACCGGCTCGGCACCGGTGGTTGGTGATTTGCTCATCGAAGACGACAAAATCATAAAGGTCGGCGGTGTTATCGAAGGCGATTTTGATAAGGTTGTCGACTGCACGGGACTGCAGGTTTGCCCGGGACTGATTGATGCTCATTCGCACAATGATTTCTTTTACGATCGCGATGATGCGGAGATGTTTTACAAACCATTCCTCGAGCAGGGCATCACTACCCAGATTACAGGAAACTGCAGCTTTTCGCCTTTCGGAATTGAAGAAGATTCCGCCTACAAGGACAAGGTTGGCGGCGGACTGTTCCACGCTGTAAAGCCGGGCAGCTTTAAGGAATTCAAAGAGCGCGCAAAAGGCAGACTCTACGTGAACATGGTACCTCTGATAGGCCACGGCACCGTACGCATCAGCATTTCGGGCTTTGACCCTGCCCCGCTTACGCCGGAGCAGATTGAAAGAGAAATGAAGCTTGTCGACGAAGCCATGGAAGAAGGCGCATTCGGCGGCTCGTTCGGCTTTATGTACGAGCCGGGCATGTACGCCGAAAAGGACGAGCTCTACGCTTTCGCAAAGGAAATCGCAAAATATGACGGTATCGTGACGGTACACCCTCGCGCTTGTTCCAAGGTGGCGCTCGGGTACCCGCTTTTCGGGACACCGCCTCATATAGAAATGGCTCTCGACGAGGTAATCGACATCATGGAAAAATCGAAATGCCGCATGGAATACAGCCATCTGATTTTTACAGGCACCTCATCATGGCCTAGCATCGATCCTATGCTTAAAAAGTTCCATGACTACAACGAAAAGGGCTATAAAATCGCATACGACAATTACAGCATGACCTACGGTGCATCCGTAATCACCCTGGCACTCCCGCCTTGGTACCTCGCCCTTTCGGAAAAGGACCGCAAAAAGAAGAGCACTCTCCTAAAGCTCAAGGCTATGATTTTCGCAACCAAAAAGCTCCTCGGTCTCGACTGGTGCGACTTTACAATCGCATACATCTCAGACAATCACAAGGAGTACGAGGGCCGCATTATTTCCGAAATTGCAAAGGAAGAAGGCATGTCCGCAATGGATATGTATCTGAAGCTGGTTGACCTTTCAAACGCTCAGGGCCGTATATACGTTGATAAATACTACAACGACGAGCACATTCGCCGCCTGATGGAGGACGATCTTTCCATCTTTATGACGGATGCTTGGGTTGAAGAAGCGGGCGTACAAAACGGTGCGGCATTCCAGTGCTTCCCTTACTTCTTTGTTCGCGCAAAGAAATATGGCATTCCTGTGGAAAAGGTTGTCCGCAAAATGACCGGCGAAACCGTAGACCGTTTCCGCATAAAAGAGCGCGGCTACCTTAAGGAAGGCTACCGCGCTGATATTACCGTTATTGACTTTGATAATATGTCCGTCGACATTTCGCAGCCTTCATTAAAGCCGGAAGGCATCAAACATGTCTATGTAAACGGCACTGCTGCAGTTGAAAACGGCAGCTTTATCAAAGCTCACACAGGAGAAGTCCTGCTAAAATAATTAAATTCCTATAATCCGAGGCTATGTACGGCATGAACGATATCTTTCGCAGTCATGCCGTATTTTTCTTTGAGCTGATCCGGCTTTCCGGATTCGCCAAAGGTGTCGCTTTGACCGACCATGCGAACAGGCACCGGGCAGTTTTTTACCAGAACCTCTGCTACAGCACTGCCGAGTCCGCCGATAACGGAGTGCTCCTCTGCTGTAACGATCTTTCCTGTCTGCTCTGCTGCACGAATGATGATTTCTTCATCGAGCGGCTTTATGGTGTGAATGTCAATAACGCGAACGTCTATCCCCTTTCCTGCCAGCTCTTCCGCAGCAGCCATGGCCTCCGCTACCATGATGCCTGTTGCGATTACGGTGACATCGCGGCCGCCGCGAAGCATGTTGCCCTGTCCGAGAACGATTTCATCATCCTCCGCGTAGAATGTAGGAACAGCAGCTCTGCCGAGCCTGATATAGCAAGGACCGTTCATATCGACGCACTGACGGATCAGCTCCTTTGCGGAAACGCCGTCCGAAGGATTAACAACAGTCATTCCCGGGATTGTGCGCATCAGAGCCAGATCCTCAAAGGTCTGGTGTGTTGCACCGTCTTCGCCTACCGTAATACCTGCATGGGTTGCGCAGATTTTTACATTTGCCTTTGTGTATCCGATTGAATTACGAATAATTTCAAATGCTCTGCCTGCAGCAAACATTGCAAATGTCGAAGCGCATACAGTCTTTCCCGTATGAGCTATTCCCGCTGCTGCCGCATACATATTGGTTTCGGCTATACCCATATTAAAGAATCTGTCCGGGTAAACATTTGCAAACTCCGCAGTCATTGTAGACTTTGAAAGGTCTGCATCCATAACAACGAGGTCTTTATTCTTTGCTCCGATTTCAACCAGAACCTGACCGTAAGCCTGTCTTGTTGCCATCTTGTCTGCCATTAGAACTCACCTCCCAATTCCTTTATTGCCGCTTCGGCCTCTTCAGCATTTGGTGCCTTGCCGTGCCAGCCTGCCTGGTCTTCCATAAATGAAACACCGCGGCCCTTGTGAGTCTTTGCGATGATAACAGTAGGCTTTCCCTTGCACGCCTTTGCCGCATCGAATGCCGAAAAGATTTCTCCGAAATCATGTCCGTTTATTACAACAACATTCCATCCGAATGCCTTGAATTTCTCGTCTATAGGAGCGACCTTCATTACGTCGTCGTTCTTGCCGTCTATCTGCAGTCCGTTCCAGTCAACGATTGCGCAGAGGTTGTCGAGGTGATAATGCGCTGCTGACATTGCAGCTTCCCAGACTATTCCCTCCTGCAACTCGCCGTCGCCGAGAAGCACATATATTCTGCCCGGGTCTCCCGAAAGCTTGCAGCCGATAGCCATTCCGCCTGCTGCCGCAAAGCCCTGACCGAGCGATCCTGTGCTCATCTCAATTCCCGGAACCTCATGCATATTCGGATGTCCCTGGAAGTTAGAGCCGAGCTTTCTGAGCGTCAGCACATCCTCGTGTCTGAAATAGCCGCGAAGTGCCAGAGCCGCATACTGCACCGGACCCGCATGCCCCTTTGACAGAATAAATCTGTCTCTGCCACCCATCTTTGGGTTTGAAGGGTCGATGTTCATTTCATTGAAATATAGTGCTGTGACTATATCTGCCGCAGAAAGGCTCCCGCCCGGATGACCGGAACCGGCTGCAGCAATTGCTTTGATGACGCCTGTTCTGACATTGGCAGCCATCTGTTCGAATTTGCTGTAATCCATTTTTTCTTCCTTTCGCCTCGTTAAGAAATATATATTACTATTACTTTGTAAACATTACCTTTAGCATAAATACCGGCAGCTGTAACACCCTTTTAAACCTCACCGGCTCCTTCAAAAACCTGTAAAGCCATTCGAGCCCGTGATTCTGCCAAAACTCCGGTGCACGCTTTACCGTGCCCGCCCATACGTCAAGCGTTCCGCCGACACCGATTGCCGCCTTTACACTTGTAAACTCCGATTTATGCTCGTATATGAACTTTTCCTGCTTTGGTGATCCCAGCGCCACACAGAGAAAATCCGCTCCGCTTTCACTTATTTTTCGAACCAGGGCTGCCTCCTCGGCCGCTTTGAAATACCCATCGTTTGTTCCCGCGACGACAAGCCCCGGAAAGCGCTCCTTCATCGCAGCTGCAGCCATATCGGCAACCGAAGCCCTTTCCTCGTTTGCAGGCTTGCTGCCGAGCAGAAAGATTGATTTACCCGTAGCTTCGAGCTCTCCCAGTATTCTGGTCAGAAAATCAACACCCGTAACCCTTTCCTGAAGGGGCAGGTGTTTTATTTTCGCCGCCTTTACCAGTCCGATTCCGTCCGGAATAATCAGCGACGCATGCTCAATTAAATCCTTTAACGCCGGATCCTTTGTCGCGTTTACGACAATTTCCGAGTTCGGCGTGACTATCATATCACAGCCCGGATTTTCCATAAATACCCTGAATCTGTCAAGGGCCGAATCATAATCGACCAAATCTACCGGTATGTCCAGAATCCGCGCTCTTTCTATTTCTTTGCCTTCCATATTATCTCCTGTATCATTTTTTCGTTTGTATCCAGGCTCTCGCGAAGCATTGAAACACGCTCCGAAACCTTTGCGCAGATTTCTGCGCTGTCACGCATTACGCGATCGAATTCCTCAATAAAATCATCTGCGGTAAAATCATAAACAGAGCACATCGCCTTTCTCCCCACGCTGTACATAAAGGAGTTGATTTTCGGATCGTAAGATATGCCTATCATCGGCATACCCATTATCGCCGCATGAATCAGCGAATGCAGGCGCACGCCCACTAAAATATCCGTATTTCCAATGATACTCATCATCTCTTCGGCGAGATATTTATGGCGTACCGCACACACATCATCGCCCAGACCGCGCTCTTTAAGCCTCTCGGCAAGCTCTGAAGCAATCGCCATATCCTCACTGTAGTGGAAAGGTATCAGCACAATCTTGCAGCCGCGCTCCCGAATAAGCCTTTCAGCCGCAAGCGTCAATTCATCCGCAAAGCTGCTGTCAAGCCGTCTTTCCTTTATTGCCATACCCACAACAGTAGGCCTTTCAGTGCTGCTCATGCCCTTTGTCTCAAAGCGGCAGCCTTCCTCGGCAAGTATCCTTCTGCCGATTTCAAGGCCGGCGGGCTTCAGCTTTAATACGGGATCGGCCGTAACCACAACCTGCGATTTATCTATGCCTATCTCACCTAAAAACTCACGGCTCTTTTCATCTCTGACAACGATGCCGCTCGCCTTGCGCAGTACCCTGCACGTGAGCTTTTTGTTCCTTGCCATATTAATCGGGCCTATACCCTGGCTGTAAACAAAGTAGTCCTTGCCCATTATTCCCGCAAGCCACATTATAAAGAGATAATAAAGTATGCTCCTTTTACTCGTAACATCCTGAAGCAGGCTGCCTCCTCCCGAAATCAGGAGATTGCAGTGCGCTACCGCCTTTAATATGCAAAGCAGCGAGCGCCTGTTAACCGAATGCACGCCAAACTTTTCTGCGGTACCTGCCGGATCTGATGAAAGAACGGTAATATCAATGTCCGTCAGTCCTTCCCTGAGACTGCCCGTTACCGCTTTCAGTATGGACTCATCGCCTATGTTGTTAAAGCCGTAATAGCCCGAAATTAAAATTCTGTACATCTGTAACCTGTAGTTCCTTTTAGCTCGCCCTAAGCCAGCGCTCTGTCCACCTTTTCCTTTAAATACTTTCTGTAAAGCCTGTAGAGCAGATCAAAAATCACCATTCCGACAATTCCGATAATCATACCGAAAACGAGTGAATAGCCTGTACGCGCAAAACCGAGGTAAAGCGGCGTTCTGATATGCATAAAGGTATTTATTACGGAAGTAAGCCCCACTGTACCGCAAACTCCGAACACAATCGTAAATATACGAAGTTTCTTTACGCTGCAGTAAACCATCATCATAATTGCAGGGAAAGCAAAGAGGAATTCCTTTGTGCGCGGACGCGCCACGAGGAGCTCTTCAAGCTTGTTTCTGAAAAGCATCTCCATGCTCGATACTTCGATTGAACTGTCATGTCCCGTGCGGGCAATATAGTAATATCCAACCGCACCTACCACTGCCAGTCCGAGCAGCATCCAAACCTTTATCTGCAGTCCCATAAGGTCTCTAATGTCATGCAGCTCGAGTCTGCCTATGTGCTTTTTGCGTGCCCCGTATCCGTAAAAGGCAAGATACGCAACCGCAAACCACGCTATCGGAAGCAGCTGACTGATCTTTACTCCACGGAATATGTCTATTTCGAGCATAAAGCTTGTCGCAGAAAGCGGTCCTGCAGTCATCATACCGCCTATCAGGCTGATACCCACCGCTACCGCGAGCGTAATTATGCCATAACCGATGATTTTGCAAAGCCCTGCATCTCCGCCTTGCTCTGCCAGAAAGCGTGTCTGTGCCGTAGCAAAGGTTACGGAGAGGCAGCCGAAAACCACTGCCGCAGCAAAGGCTGTGATCAGTATGCTTGTGTTTGGCATTACAAAATAAGCTGCGATTACAGCGAGAGCGCCTAGTCCGCACAGAATGTATGTTAATTTTTTGTTTATCGGAACGGCTGCGCGAATCAGCAGTACTGCCCCCAGCGCCGCGCCTATGCCTACCAGCACGCGAAGCAGCGTGCTTGGCTCGATATGCCTCATAACCGAAGCCTGCCCGAACGAAAAGCCATGCTTTTCAAGTCTGGCCTCGAGATTTGAAAACATCTGCGCATATTCGTCTGCATTTGTAATATATGTGCGTGTGTCCTTTAGCTCCTTGAAAGGTTTGAAATAAATAACGCGCACGTTTCTTTCGGTAACAGCTCTGAAGAGCGTATTTTCAATCTCCTCTGCGCCCTCATAGCCGTAATACTGATATCTGTACTGAATATAATCCCATACCGAAAATACTCTGACCGCGTTGTAATCGGAAGATGTTGTAACATCCGTTACGCCGTACTGGAGTATGTTCTGAAGCTGGGTTGTATTTTCGATCATTCCGATAGGAATACCGCTGCCGATTATATAATCCTTTGCAAAATCTATGCCGTCGTCATACCCGATTACGGCTTCGCCTCCGACTATCAGATAATCAGGCTTTATACCGTATTTTTCATATCCGGCTATCACGGCCTTTGCATAGTTTGTATCGTTCCATCCGTTATAGCTGAGCGTTCTAGGCTCTATATTCATGCCGGCGTCCTGAACCAGCTTTACTTTTTCAGGCAGCAGTCCCAGACTCATATACATGATTTTCGAGGACTCAATATCGGCTCTCTCTGCGAATCCGCCCTTTTTCGAGTTCATGTATTTATAAAGCTCCGAATAGAGTGTGACATCCGCGGTTCCGTCAATCAGGCAGTAAACAGCGTGTTCTGCGTCACTTTTCATCATTATATATCTGTCCGCATCAATACGGCTTTCAATGCCCTTTGTTATGAACTCCGTAGCTTCCTTTCCTCTGGCCTCGACCAAAACATCAAAGCGGTCATAGCCCTTTTCCTCGATTGCATTCAAAAACTCTGCCGGATAATCTTCTCTCCAGCCCGCTTTGCAGGTGATATTGTACATAACCTCACCCGTTACGTCGAGCTCTGTATCCTCCATCAGAGTAATAATGCTTTCCTCGGTAAGTCCTACCTTGTTTATGCCCATTTTCTTGAACTGCGAAAGCCACCATGAGACATCGTGATCCGACTGCTCCGCCATAGCCGCAATTTCGTTGTAATCGAGTACCACATCATAGGTCTTGTTTTCTCTTTCAACGTTAATTCGTGCCGCTATCGTCACTGTCGCAGCAATTACCGTGATTAAAATGAGTATCAGTAATAATCTGTTTTCTTTAATAAATGCTTTCATTTTATCTCTGCCATCCCCTGTTTATTTTAGTGTATATTCTCCCCTGACCATTACATAGCATTCGGTTGAAGTTAAAATTCCGCGCCCGTCAGCCCTCGGCACCAGCAAGAGGTGGTTTGTCTGTACGCTCACGCCCGACATCAAATCCGCTCCCGAGGTCAAATCCGAAATGCCGTTTGAGCCGTTATCTATTGCGGTAGCCTCGCCCGAGCGAAGTATCATCTCAGTTCCCGCTCCACCAATCAGACTCTGCCCCGCAGTAGTGTGCACGACCTCATAAGCAAGAGCCGCATCCACGTAGGATTTGCTGACCAGCGGATCTTCGCTGCTCCCCGGAGTATTTGCGGACCCAAAAGCCGCTATACACGTGCCCGTTGTAATCAGGCATGTAATCAGAGCTGTCAAAAGTACGAGTTTTGTGTTTTTTTTCATAAATTATCTCCGTAAAGCCTTTGAATAACTATATTCCCAGAATCAGAGACGCGAGCATGCAGTATGTCGTCGCCGAAACCATATCTGTGATGGATGAAATCATCGGCGTTGCCATCAGTGCCGGGTCTATGCCAAGCTTTTTTGCCGCCATCGGAAGCAGTCCTCCCAAAACCTTCGCAAAGATAACCACCAGCAGCATTGCGAGGCTTACCGTAAAGGCTATCAGTGCAGATTCGCCGTCTATTATCATGATTTTCGCAAAGTTGAACACGCTAAGCACCAGTCCCACAGTTGCAGCGATGCGAAGCTCCTTCCAGAGAACCTTAAGCGCATCCGCAGGCTCCATGTCGCCCACAGCCATACCACGAATAATCAGTGTTGCTGCCTGGCTGCCGGTATTTCCGCCCGTACCCATGAGTAGCGGCAGATAAGCAACCAGCACTATAACTGACGACAGCATATCTTCAAACTGCGCAATTATTGCGCCTGTTACCATAAGCGAAACCGAAAGGAATATCAGCCATGGCAGTCTGGTCTTTACGTGGCTCAGAACACTCATGTCGAGGTATTCCGTATCGGTGCCGTCCATGATACCTGCCATACGCTCGAAGTCCTCTGTGTTTTCTTCTTCGATTACGTCAATGATATCGTCGACGGTTATAATTCCGACCAGTCTGTCCTCTTTGTCTACAACCGGTATTGCCAGAAAGTCGTACTTTTTGAATACGTCCGAAACCTCCTCCTGGTCATCGTAAACGTTAACGCTGACAAAGTCATCTTCCATGACCTCACCTACGCTGAGATTGTCATCCGCAATAACCAGCGTCCTCAGAGACACTATACCGATCAGCTTTCTCCCTGCTTCCTTTACATAGCAGGTGTATATTGTTTCCGAATCCATTCCCTCTTTTTTGATATATGCGAGCGCCTCGCCCACTGTCATTTCCTTTCTGAGAGAAATGTAATCAGGGGTCATCAGTGTCCCTGCGCAGTTGTCCGGATAGTTCAGGAATGTATTTATCAGTTTTCTTTCATTTTTAGGCGTCTGCTCGAGAATCTTGTCAACGATATTGGCAGGCAGCTCTTCAAGCACGTCGATCATATCGTCGAATGCCAGCTCATCCATGATGTAGTTTACTTCCATTTGGGATATGCCCGAAATAACGTTAACCTGGTCCGTTGTAGGAAGATACGCAAATACCTCCACGGAAACGTCCTTCGGAAGCATGCGGAACATCAGTATAGCCTTTTCAATATCAATTTCATCAATTATTTCTTCCATGATTTCGGCTATATCGGCCGAATTCATTTCTATGAGAATTTCCCTGACCTGTTTATACTTTTTTTGCTCGATAAGTGTACTTATTTGCTCAAAAAGATCGTCAAAAATGTCATCAAAATCATTTTCGCTTATTTCATTGAGGATTTGCTCCAGTGATAAATTTTCATTCATCTCGATAGCCTTGTTTTCTTTTTCCATCTGAAGTCTCCTTTCCTCTGCGAGCCGAAATCGTTGCAAAACGCCCATAGATATTATATTTTACCACTTTTTACCCACTTTTTCAAGCAAAAGAGAGACAGCAATATTTATACTTCTTTTTGCTTCTTTTTGCTCCGCTATGTATTGACGATTTTTTATCAAAGTGATAAGATAATTTTGTATGAAAAAGTCATTTTTTTATATCAATATTTTATAAAAAAGGAGAATACAAAATGTCAAATTATGTAGAAAGATGTATTGAACTCTGCAAGCAGAAGAATCCTGGCGAAGTTGAATTCCATCAGACAGTTGAAGAAGTTCTTACTTCTTTAAAGCCTGTTATCGAGCAGCACCCTGAATATGAAGAGTGTGCTCTCCTCGAAAGACTCACTGAACCTGAAAGAGGAGTAACTTTCAGAGTAGTATGGGTTGACGACAATGGTAAGGTACAGGTTAACAAGGGTTACAGATACCAGTTCAACAGTGCAATCGGACCTTACAAAGGTGGTCTCCGTTTCGCTCCAAACGTATATCCTGGAATCATCAAGTTCCTCGGTTTCGAGCAG
>DGGP01000046.1 GCA_002392265.1 Firmicutes bacterium UBA3871
CGAAACATCAATCATGCTCTTCTTTGTCGCGTCCGTATAAGTCACAAAGCCCCCGCGGAAGCAGGCACTTATCCCGGGCACGTCCGTTATCGAGCCGGCAAAGCGTCCGCCTGTAATGCTTTCTGCCGAAGCCAGGCTTAGTCTGTTCTCGATCAGGCGCTTGCCCACCACCGTTGCCAGTTCTTCGTCATCGGTGCTGTAGACAAAGTCACCGACAATGTCCTTCACATCTGCTATCATGTCGTCAACGGCCATTCTTGCCTCTTCGAGCGTCTTCCGCTTGCTCGCAACGCGCAGTGTCGTTTCGCGGGCCTTTGCATATGTAGCAAGGGTCGGATCCGTCTGACCGTTTATGAGGTCCAAAAGCTCCGTTTCGAGCGCAGATTCGCCGATTCCAAATGTCCTGATGTTTTTATAGAAAAGCACGCTTTCCTGACGCGCGCACAGATATGGACGCACTCTGTTTTCAAACATATAGGTCATCTCATGCGGCGGTCCCGGCATGCAGATTGCCATTTTCCCGTTTTCCTCGAGAGCAAAGCCCGGAGCTGTGCCCTTTGGATTGTCAAATATGTGGGCTCTCTTTGGGAACCATGCCTGCTTTATATTATTTTCGGTCATCTTGTGACCGCGCTTTGCAAAGTGAGACTCGAGTATCTCAAGCTGATCAGGCCAGAGCACCAGCTCATCGTGCAGAGCCTTGCACACGGTTTCCTTTGTCAGGTCGTCCTGAGTCGGTCCGAGGCCTCCCGTTGTCAGAATCAAATCGCAGTCCCGGAAAATCTCGTGAACAAGCTCTTCGAGGCGGGCTGTATTGTCACCCACGGTATAGTGATACATTACATCGTAGCCTATCATCTGAAGCTGCTGCGAAAGGTAAACCGAATTTGTATTTGTTATTGAGCCGAACAGTATTTCGGTTCCTACGGTCAAAATGGCTGTTTTCATGGTTCATCCTCTGAATTATGCATAAATTACATTGAAAAAACGGATCTGTTCTTGCTGATATATTCAAATCCGGAATAAACTGTCATTATCAGTGAAGCCCAGAGGAAAATATAGGCTCCGTAATAAATAACCTGCTCAAACATCGTCCCTGCCACAACCGGTATAAAGAGCATGAAAGGAACAGCAATCATCTGAAGTACGGTCTTTATCTTTCCGCTCATTGCAGCTGCCACAACTATTCCTTCTGCTGCGGCAACAGTTCTCATTCCCGCAACCGTAAACTCTCTGGCAAGTATTACTATCAGCATCCACGCCGGCATAAGGCCGTCTTCGATTAAAAGGCAGAATGCGGAATAAACCAAAACCTTGTCTGCGAGAGGGTCCATAATCTTTCCGAAATTGGTTACCAGATTATATTTACGGGCAATTTTGCCGTCAAGCATATCTGTAAGCGATGCAAGTATAAACAAAATAAATGCCGCAAGATACCATCCGAGCATGTAGCAGATTACAAACACGGGTACTGCCACAACCCTTGCAATTGTCAATTTATTAGGTAAGTTCATATCTTTTCCTTTCTGTGTATTCCGACAAGGTCGTAATCGAATGCATCTATAATTTCCACATTCACTATATCGCCGGGCGAAAGTGCCGCATCCGATGTGAATATAACCGAATTATCTATCTCCGGCGCATCATAGCGCGTTCTGCCGATGAAGGAGCCGTCTTCGTCTGCTTCCTCAACGATTGTTTCAAGTACCTTTCCGATTTTTGCTCTGTTCAAAGCAAGCGAAATTTCAACCTGCCTTGCCATTATCTTTTCGGCTCTTCTGACCTTTACGTCGTTTCGAACCTGCGGGTGCATTTCGGCAGCCTCCGTGCCCTCTTCCTTTGAATAGGCAAAAACGCCGAGCCTTTCAAATCTCATCTCCTCGACAAATCTGTAAAGCTCTTCAAACTCAGCCTGCTTTTCACCCGGAAAGCCGGTAATCAATGTGGTCCTGATATGTATATCGGGCATTGCCCTTCGAAGCTTTCCAATCGTGTCCCTGATGGTCATCGAGGTCGATCTGCGCTTCATCGCAGCGAGTATTTTATCCGAAGCGTGCTGTATCGGAATATCAATGTAGTGGCAAACCTTTGGCTGTGTTTTCATAACCTCAATCAGCTCATCGGTAATCCTGTCCTCATAGCAGTACATGAGTCTAACCCACTTAATGCCGTCAATTTCGCATATCTTTTTAAGCAGAGCCGTAAGCTTTGGCTCACCGTAGAGATCCATGCCGTAATAGGTCACATCCTGCGCTATCAGAATAATCTCCTTTGTTCCCCGCTTTGCAAGCTCAGCTGCCTCCTGCAGAACATCTTCCATCTTCTTTGAACGATATTTACCGCGAATTGCAGGGATTATACAGTAAGTGCACCTGTTGTCGCAGCCTTCGGCTATCTTTAATGTCGCGGTATACGGATAATCTTCGATTTTCCTGTAGACATCCGATTCAAAGCCGCAAGGTGCACCGGATACCGATTTTACACGGCTCGTTTTCGCTTCTCTGCTGCTGAGCAGCTGAGGAAGCTTTGCATAATCATTAACACCGAGAAGTATATCTATTTCAGGCATCTCTTTGTAAAGCTCTTCGGCATATCTTTCTGTAAGGCATCCGCTGACAATCAGCGTTTTGCCTTCCTCGCGAAGCTCTGCAAGCTCAAGGATTCTCTCAATTGACTCCTTTTTTGCATCGTTAATGAAGCCGCAGGTATTGAGCATAACCGCATCGGCCTCTTTGATATCTTTTGTAATTTTATGCCCGCCTTTTTCAAGCAGACCCGCTGCTACCTGAGAATCGTTAAAATTCTTCGGGCATCCTAATGTTTCAATATAGACCTTCATATTTCTATTCTATATCCGCTGCCTCTGATTGAAGCTGCATAAACTCCTCCTGTGTCATCAGTACCTGGCGCGGTCTGGAACCGTCCGCAGGTCCAATTATGCCCCTTGCTTCCATCATATCCACTATACGTGCGGCACGATTGTAGCCTATTCTGAAGCGCCTCTGAAGCATTGATACGCTGGCCTGGCCGGTGGTTATAACAGTCTCGATTGCTTCGGAAAGCAGCTCATCACCGTCATCGTTAACACTTCCGGTGCTGCCACTGTTATCTATTGTCTTTATAACGTCGGACGAATATTCCGTCTCTACACCCTGGGCCTTTACATGCTCAAGGACCTTGTGCACCTCTCCGTCGGACACGAAAGCGCCCTGAACTCGGACAGGCTGACCCATACCAAGCGGATTATAGAGCATATCGCCCTTGCCCACCAGCTTTTCGGCGCCGGTTTTGTCGAGAATTACTCTCGAGTCTATCTGCGAGCTTACGGCAAAGGCTATCCTCGAAGGCACATTTGCCTTGATAAGCCCGGTTACTACATCCACCGAAGGTCTCTGTGTAGCCACAATCAGATGCATGCCCGCAGCTCTCGCCTTTTGAGCAAGCCTGCATATCGACTCCTCCACCTGACTCGGTGCCGCCATCATGAGATCGGCAAGCTCGTCGATAATAATGACAACCTGAGGAAGCACCAAATCCGGCTCCTGATTTGCCTTGACATATTCGTTATATGATTCGAGGTCTCTGACTTCAACCTCGGCAAACTTGCGATATCTGTCGTCCATCTCGGCAACCGCCCAGTTAAGAGCAGCAGCTGCCTTGGTTGGCTCTGTAACAACAGGAATCAGCAGATGCGGTATTCCGTTGTAATTTCCGAGCTCAACTACCTTTGGGTCAATCAAAACGAGTTTTACCTCGTCAGGCTTTGCTTTGTACAGGATGCTCAGGATTATGCTGTTTACGCATACCGATTTTCCCGAACCGGTAGAGCCCGCAATCAAAAGATGCGGCATGCTCTTCAAATCGCCCACAATGGCATTGCCGGCAATGACTTTTCCGACAGCAAATGATATCTTTGACTTTGCAGACTTAAATTCCTTTGATCCTATGACATCTCTGAGTGTTACGACATTGATTTTGTCGTTTTCCACCTCGATACCTACAGCAGCCTTACCCGGAATAGGAGCCTCTATTCTGATGCTCTTTGCCTCGAGATTCAGTGCAATATCATCGGCAAGACCTGTAATCTTGCTCACCTTTACGCCCACAGCCGGCTGAATCTCATATCTCGTAACAGCCGGTCCCTGTGTCGCCGCAACGACCTTTGCGTCAACGTTAAAGTTGCGAAGTGTCTCTTCGAGCTTCGCTGCCTTTTGCCTTAATGTATTGTCGGCTGAAGCAGTGTTTCCCTTTGATTTGCTTAGCAGCTCAACAGACGGGAATTTGTAAGGCTTGTCGCTTACTTTTGTATTGATTTCATCCTGCGAAAGCATTGCGCTTGCAGCCTCTTTTTTGCTGATCTTTTCAATCGGCTCACTCGGCTTTGGAGCAGACTTTTCAGGTGTACTCTCCGTCACCTTTCCGAACTCGTCGTAGACCTCGCCCGTTTCGGCATCTATCCTGCCTTCGCCCTCTCCAAAGAGGTTGTCGATGTTCATGTAGCTTAATATATTTTCATGGCTCTTTGCTATTTTTGCCTTGTCATAAGAGGAAAGTCTCTCCTCCGCAGACGCTGCCGTAGCTGCGATTGCGCTTTCTATGCCCGATTGTTTTGAATGTTCCTCCGACGCTTTCTTTCGACGGTTCATTTCGGCATAGCGGGCTTCAACCTGCGCCTCAAGCCGCTTTTCCTCCTGCTCCTTTTCGTAAGCCTCCAGCTCTTCCTCGCGTTTAATTCTGCGCTCTATGCGGCGTACCTTGCCGTCCTCAAGGAACTGCGTGATAGGTGTGTTTATTATTAAAAGCAGGCAGATAATGACGCCCACGATTGCAATAATAACAAGCCCTGTTTTGCCTATCGCCTTTGCTATGAGAGACCCTATCAGCATTCCGACTATACCGCCGCTGGCCTTGTTTATGCCGTCAAAATAAAAGCCATTTAAAGCCTCGGTTGCAAAAGAAATGCTTGCCTCGTCGATATATCTTGCTGAATTGAGCAGCGCCGCCATGCAAAATATTAAAAGCATCAGTGTAAACGAGCGTCCTGTGATATGAACCGTTTTATTCAAAAAAAGCAGTATCCCGTACATTATCAGATAATACGGAAGTACGTATGCGAGTATTCCAAAGCATCCAAAGAAGAAATCGTGAAGCACGGAGCCCACAATCCCGATTTTTGTGGTCTGAATGGCAAGCAGCAGCAAAACTCCGACAGCAATAATCAGAATCGAGGAAATTTCATCTCTTACCTTGCTGCCGGTTTTTGCGCGAACCTCCTTTTCGGTTCGCTTGCTCCTTGCAGTGCCTGTATTTTTCTTTTTGGATGAACTGTTTGAACTTCTTTTCTGTTCTGCCATTTAGTACCTCCTAAATTGCGAGCATTGCATATCCCGCAACCAGTATGCCGATAGTCCATGTGTATATTGAAAAATAGATGAGCTTCTTTCTTGAAACAATGCGTATCATCGCTTTAATCGCAACAAGGCCCGATACTGCGGCTACAATGACGCCTAAAAGACAAGGACCTGCAAGCGACATGTCCATTCCTTCCTCGAAAAGATCGGGAATCTCCAAAACGATTGACCCGAGAATTGAAGGAATTGAAATCAGGAACGCAAACTTTACGGCAAACTCTCTTTTCAGTCCGCCGGAAAGGCTTCCCACGAGTGTCGAACCCGAACGTGATACGCCCGGGCAGATTGCAATTCCCTGCATTATGCCTACAAAAATAGCGGTACGCCATTTCATCTGCATAACTTCATACTTGCCCTTTCCGAACTTTTCCGAAAGCCACATTATCGTTCCTGTAAAAACCAGTCCTATTCCTATTGCGACCAGCTTTGAATAAAGCGATTCGAAAAAGTCTTCAAACAGCAGTCCTATGATTGCCGTAGGAATAGTTGCAACAATTATCATAAATCCCAGTCTGCGCGTTTCGCAGCAGTTAATTCTCGGTCCTTTGCCTGTGCAAATGTCACGAATCGTATAGCACAGCTCTTTTAAAAGCGCCCATATATCCTTTGCATAAGCAATAAAGACCGAAATCAGGGTGCCCAAATGCATTAAAACCGTGAATGCGAGAACATTATCACTTTCGATTTTGAAAAAGTACTGCAAAAGTGCCAGATGGCCCGAGCTTGAAATAGGTAAAAACTCAGCGAGTCCCTGAACCAGACCCAGCACTACTGCCTGAAAATAACTCATTGTCGTAATCTCCAATCATGCTTTAAAAATATATGATGTGCATACCACACCAACCTAAATTATAACATTTTACACTACTTTTTGAAATAGGTAAAAAAAATAAAACGGCACCGCAAAATGCGATGCCGATTCATTCAAATAAACAATTAAGCCTGGTTTACTACGTCCTTACCATCATAGTAACCGCAGTTAGGACAAACTCTGTGCGGAAGCTTTGCTTCGTGGCACTGTGGACAAGTTGAAAGTCCGGGAGCTGTCATCTTCATATTCTGAGACTTTCTGCTGTCTCTCTTTGCCTTTGATGTTCTTCTCTTTGGTACTGCCATGTGGTTACACCTCCTTACGCGAGCATTATCTATGTAATGTCTTTTTTACAAATTCGCAACATTGATATTATATATGCTGGCACCATCATTTGTCAACAATTATTTTACGCCCTTGCCTGTAACGATGTTGAATGTGTCTCTGGCAATCATGAGTTCTTCGTTTGTAGGGATCAGGAGAATCTTTACCTTTGATTCGTCTGTGGAGATAACTCTTTCCTCACCGCGAATGTCGTTTCTCTTTTCGCAGAGCTCAATACCGAGCTCCTCGAGGCCCTTGCATACGTTGATTCTTGTAGCCTTGTCGTTTTCGCCGACGCCTGCTGTGAATACGATGCAGTCAACGCCGCCCATCTCTACGATGTAAGCTCCGAGGTAGTGACGAACTCTGTGGATGAATACATCAAGTGCGAGCTGTGCTCTCTTGTTACCCTTTTCAGCTTCTGCTTCGATATCTCTGAAGTCGGAGGATATGCCGGAAATACCGAGTACGCCGGACTTTTTGTTTAATACGTTGTCAAGCTCGTCTGCGCTGAGCTTTTCCGTCTTTTCAATGAAAGTAACGATTGCAGGGTCTATGTCTCCCGAACGTGTTCCCATTACGAGACCTTCGAGCGGAGTGAAGCCCATTGTAGTATCTACAACCTTGCCGTGATCAACTGCAGCAAGTGATGCGCCGTTTCCGAGGTGGCATGTGATGATGCGAAGATCTTCAGGCTTCTTGCCGAGCATCTCTGCAGCTCTTGCGACTACGAACTTGTGGGATGTTCCGTGGAAGCCGTATCTTCTGATGCCGTGCTTTGTATAGAACTCATACGGGATCGCGTATATATAGGATTCAGGAGGCATGGTCTGATGGAACGCTGTATCGAATACGCCGACCATCGGTGTATTCGGCATCAGTTCCTGGCATGCTGCGATACCAAGAAGGTTTGGCGGGTTGTGCAGCGGAGCCAGCGGTGTACACTCTTCCAGAGCCTTGATGACTTCGTCTGTGATCAGAACGGACTTCGCGAACTTCTCACCTGCGTGTACGACTCTGTGGCCGACCGCGCCGATCTCACTCATATCTTTGACAACGCCGTGATCCTCGTCCTGGATAGCTTCCAGTACGTGACCGATCGCGTCCTTGTGGTTCTCCATCGGAGTCTCCAGCTTGAACTTATCCATTCCGATCTTCTCATGAGTGATCACGGATCCGTCCATGCCGATTCTCTCTACTAAACCTTTGCACTCGAGCACTTCGTTGGTCATGTCCAGGACCTGGTACTTCAGCGAAGAACTGCCGCAGTTGATAACTAATACTTTCA
>DGGP01000096.1 GCA_002392265.1 Firmicutes bacterium UBA3871
TAAATCCCAAAAAAATCGTCTACATCTCCTGCAGCCCCTGGTCCCTGCAGCGGGACCTGGCCTTCTTTACGGAGAACGGCTATGAGGTGAAAAAGGCGATCCCTGTGGACATGTTCCCCTACACCGGCGGTGTCGAGACGGTATGTCTATTGTCCAAACTTAATTCAAAGCAACATATCGAGATTAACTTGGATATGGATGAGCTGGATCTGACCGATGCAGAGAAGAAAGCCACCTACCAGGAAATCAAGGATTATGTGCTGGAGCATAGCGGCTTGAAAGTCAGCAGCTTGTATATCGCACAGGTAAAACAGCAGTGCGGTATCATCGAGCGTGAGAATTACAATAAGCCGAAGTCTGAGGACGCTAAACAGCCCCAATGCCCGCTGGATAAAGAAAAAGCAATCAAGGAGGCATTGAAGCACTTCGGAATGATTTAAGGAGGGCGGATATGACGCATTTGATTTCCTGTGAGTTTAACATGGATACTGCTTGTGTGGAACTGAAATTTACCGATGGCAGCATGATTGCGATTGATACGATTGCCGTTGAGAACGAGGTTGCCGACAATATGTATCAGCGGTCTGAGCTTGACTATCTGATCTACAATGCACCGCTTGAATACGCCGATTTTATCTTGAACGGTGATCCTGAAACCTATTTGAAAACTGTAACAGAGTATAAAAGCCTTGATTAATACTTAATATAGCAGAATGTGAATAAATTGTAACAATCCGTACATACCTATTGACAAGGTAGGCAATCCAGAGTATAATTAATATCAATTTAATACTTCAAACCGTTGAAGCGGAGATAACGGCAATGATGCCTTTACAGAGAACCTGTGGTGCTGAGAGTCAGGTAAGAAACAAGTTGTCAAATGGACCGCTGAGGGCGCAGTCAAATGTGAATTTCACAAAGTATTCTGCGACGTTGTAGGCAGACGTCATATGCCGGGGATATGTTGGTATCCTGCTAAGCGCATAGGGTCATTCCTATGAATCAAGGTGGCACCGCGGATAGTGTTATTCGTCCTTGACAGAGGGTATATTTCTGTCAAGGGCGTTTTTGTTTTAAAACTCCTTTGACAGTGAAAAGTCAAAGGAGTTTTTCCTTTTTACAGGAGGTTGTAATATGCTGCTGAAAAAGCGTTGGTGGCGCCCCAAGCGCCTGATAAAAGACTTGAATATAGATCATAACCTAAAATTAAAACCAACTTAACTTTCTCAATTTGGAGGTGCAGTAAATGAAAATTCTGCCAACTTTAGCTGAAGTCAAGGAATTTGCTTCAGCCGCAAAATATAATGTGCTTCCGGTAAACTGTGAAATTCTTTCCGACTTCACAACACCCATTGAAACGATGAAGATACTGAAAAATGTATCGACGCACTGCTATATGCTGGAATCCGCACAGGCAAATGAAACTTGGGGACGATATACATTCCTTGGCTTTGATCCGAAAATGGAGATCACCTGTATGGACGGCGAAATGAAGATCGGCAATCTCAAGGTCAAAACAGACAACCCATCCGATTACCTTCGTCAGATCCTTGCCGATTATAAAAGTCCCCGTTTCGATTATCTCCCTTCCTTTACAGGCGGCCTTGTCGGATACTTCTCCTATGATTATCTCACCTACAGTGAGCCGACCGTCAAATGTGATGTAGAAGATACCGAGGCATTTAAGGATGTTGACCTGATGCTCTTTGATAAAGTTATCGCATTCGATCTTCTCCGACAGAGAATTATTCTCATTGTAAATATGCCGCTGGATGAGCCGGAAACTGGCTACAACAAAGCAGTTATGGAGCTCAATCAGCTTGTGGAGCTTCTTCGTAACGGCGAAAAGAAAAACGAACCCGGCGGCAAGCTGCTTGGCGAGGTCACGCCCCTGTTCAATAAAGAACAGTTCTGCGGTATGGTGGAAAAAGCAAAGCACCATATCCGTGAGGGGGATATCTTCCAGATCGTGCTTTCCAACCGTCTGAGTGCTCCCTTTGAGGGAAGCCTCTTAAACACCTACCGTATGCTTCGCACCATCAATCCTTCACCGTATATGTTCTATTTTTCCGGAACCGACGTAGAGGTTGCGGGAGCCTCGCCGGAAACCTTAGTTAAGCTGGAAAACGGCGTTCTTCATACCTTCCCCTTGGCAGGAACCAGACCGAGAGGTAGGACAGATGAAGAGGATAAGGCGCTTGAAGCAGAGTTGCTTGCCGACGAAAAGGAGCTTGCCGAACACAATATGCTGGTTGACCTTGGCAGAAACGATCTCGGCAAGATCAGCAAATTCGGTACGGTACAGGTTGAGAAGTTACACTCCATCGAACGCTATTCCCATGTGATGCACATTGGCTCTACGGTGCGTGGTGAGATATATGATAACCACGATGCGCTGGATGCCATTGAAGCGGTGCTGCCTGCAGGAACACTTTCCGGTGCACCGAAGATCAGAGCCTGCCAGCTTATCGGGGAACTGGAAAACAATAAACGCGGCATCTACGGCGGTGCCATCGGATATATTGACTTCACGGGCAATATGGATACCTGCATCGCTATCCGCATTGCCTACAAGAAAAACGGCAAGGTATTTGTTAGAAGCGGCGCCGGCATCGTGGCAGATTCTGTTCCCGAAAAGGAATTTGAAGAATGCCTGAACAAAGCCAAATCTTCACTCAAAGCATTGGAGCTTGCACAGGAGGGTGAATTATGATTTTACTGATCGATAACTACGACAGCTTTTCCTATAACCTCTATCAGCTCATCGGTGAGATCGAACCCGATATCAAAGTCATCCGCAACGATGAAATGACGGTGGAACAGATCAAAGATCTAAAGCCCGATCGTATCATTCTGTCGCCCGGCCCCGGCAGACCGGAGAATGCAGGAGTTATCATTGATGTTGTAAAAACGATCCACGATATCCCGATCT
Organism: Firmicutes bacterium UBA3871; assembly: GCA_002392265.1. Classification (GTDB taxonomy): domain Bacteria; phylum Bacillota; class Clostridia; order Peptostreptococcales; family Anaerovoracaceae; genus UBA3871. Next base: position 2,933 of record DGGP01000096.1, read on the forward strand.
TAGGTGTTTGTCTCGGTCATCAGGCGATCTGCGCGGCGTTCGGTGCCACCGTAACCTACGCAAAGCAGCTGATGCACGGCAAGCAGTCGGATGTAAAATTTGATACGGACTGTCCGCTGTTCAAAGGCTGTCCCGCAGTCGCCCCCGCTGCCCGGTATCATTCCCTTGCGGCAGATGCGGACACCATTCCCGCAGTATTAAAAATCACCGCTCTCACCACGGACGGCGAAGTAATGGCGGTACAACACAAAGAATATCCTGTTTACGGCGTGCAGTTCCATCCCGAATCCATTATGACACCGGACGGGGAAACAATGCTGAACAACTTCATAAAGGAGATATAAGTCATGATTAAGGAAGCCATCGTAAAAATCGTAAATAAAGAAGACCTCACCTATGATGAGGCATACGCCGTGATGAACGAGATCATGAGCGGGGAAACCACAGCAACGCAGAATGCCGCGTTTCTTGCCGCCCTCTCCACCAAAAGCGCCAGAGCCGAGACGACCGATGAAATTGCAGGCTGCGCGGCGGCTATGAGGGCACACGCAACCAAGGTCGAAACCGGCATGGAACTTTTTGAGATCGTCGGTACCGGCGGTGACGACGCGCACAGCTTCAATATCTCCACCACCTCAGCACTTGTTGCGGCGGCAGGCGGTATGAAGGTGGCAAAACACGGCAACCGCGCGGCATCCTCCCAGTGCGGTACGGCGGACTGCCTGGAAGCCCTCGGCGTAAACATTCAGCAAAGCCCGGCAAGATGCATCGAACTGCTGAACGAGGTCGGTATGTGTTTCTTCTTTGCACAGAAATACCATACTT
>DGGP01000113.1 GCA_002392265.1 Firmicutes bacterium UBA3871
TGCCTGCCGGAGGAGACAAACCGCCGCATAGTAGACATCATATCCGATGTGAACATGGCTTACTCGGAGCATGCGAGAAGGTACCTCGCAGAATGCGGACTTCCAAAGGAGCGCACCTTTGTGACAGGTTCACCGATGGCGGAGGTGCTGCACGAAAACCTTGCGGCAATAGAAAAGTCTGATGTTCTTTCAAAACTCGGGCTTACAATGAAAAAGTATATCCTTCTCTCCGCTCATCGCGAAGAGAATATAGATACAGAAAAGAATTTTATGTCGCTCTTTACCGCAATCAACAAGCTTGCGGAAAAGTACGACATGCCGATTCTTTATTCCTGCCATCCGCGTTCAAAGAAGCGCCTGACGGAGAGTGGCTTTACGCTCGACAAGCGCGTGATTCAGCACGAGCCTCTCGGCTTCCATGACTACAACTGCCTTCAGATGAATGCGTTTGCGGTTGTGTCTGACAGCGGCACTCTGCCTGAAGAAAGTTCTTTCTTCACGAGCATCGGAAAGGCGTTTCCTGCTGTGTGCATCAGGACTTCAACTGAGCGCCCTGAAGCGCTCGACAAGGCATGCTTTGTTCTTGCGGGAATCGACGAAAAGCAGCTTCTCCAGGCAGTAGAGACTGCGGTAAAAATGAACGAGGCGGGGGATTATGGTATCCCTGTGCCTGATTATATCGAAGAGAATGTATCCACAAAGGTGGTTAAAATAATTCAGAGCTATACCGGAATCGTTGACAGAATGGTGTGGCGAAAATACTAAAGGCAAAGAGTAAATACGAAAGTGGAAAATCTGCAAACCGAAAACAATATGCCCAGTAAGGCAGTACAAACCGCAGCAAAGACGGCTATTCTGATGGCCGTTTTGTTGCTGTGCTCAAAATGCATAGGCTTTGTGCGCGAAATGGTTATGGCTGCGTTTTTTGGTACCAGCTATATAACTGACGCCTATGTCATGGCACAGTCCATTCCTAGTATGCTGTTTTTGGGCATATTCGGTGCTGTGGCTACGGCATATATTCCGCTTTTGTCAGATTATATGGAAAAGGGCTCACAGGAAGAGGGCAATGCGTTTACCAGCCGTGTAATCAACATTCTTCTTGTCATATCCGCATTGTCGGCTTTGGTAGGCCTTTTTTTCTCTGATAAATTGACTGCATTAATGGCACCGGGCTTTGAGGAAGAAACGGCGATCCTCACATCGCGATATCTGAAAATTACATTCATGTATACCGTATTTTCGGCGACCGCAGGCATTTTAGAGGCATACCTTCAATACAAAGGAACCTTCATTCCGCAGGTCATAATAGGTTATTCGCAGAGTGCTATTCTGATTGTAACAATTATAGTCAGCGCATATACAGACTGTTATTTCCTCGCTTTCGGCCTTTTAATTGCATATATCGTGCGCCTCATATTAATGTACGTTATGGCGCGGAAGAAGGGATATCGCTATTCGCTGCACAGAGGCAGCTACGGCAAGGTTTTCAAGCAGATTATACCGCTTGCAATTCCTGTTTTCATCGGGCATTGCGGCTATCAGATAAACATGTTTGTCGACAAATATCTCGCTTCGGGATTGATTGAGGGCAGCGTTTCCGCACTAAACTACGGAAACCTACTGAATGGTATGATTATGACATTGTCGACCTCCGTTTTGAACACGATAATATATCCGAAAATCGCCCAAGCGAGCGCTTCAGACAGGCGCGACAGCGTAATCGCCATGTCGCAGACAGGTGTAAGCCTTTCTGTTTTGATAGCATTGCCGTTTGCTATGGGCGCAATCGTTTACAGTGGCGAGATAGTGCAGATAGTCTTTGAAAGAGGTGCATTTGATGTAGCGGCGACGGAGCTTACAACCGGCGCTTACAGGTTCTATTCGGTGGGCATGACATTTATGGCACTGAACACATTCCTGACCAGCGTGGCGTATTCGATAAAGGATACTCGCAGGCCGATGTACTTTGCTTTGGTCGGCGTGGTGACGAACATCGCTGTTAATCTGATGCTGGTCGGCAGCATGCAGCATTGTGGCCTCGCGCTTGCAACAAGCTGTGCGGCTGCGGTGAATTCGGTGCTTCTTTATGTAGGCTTGCGGCATTTTCATGGCATCGATGTAGTGCCTAGCTGGAGCAAAATGGTGAAAATCGCACTTGCTTCGGCCGTCTCTGTCGGAGTGTCGTACCTGTGCTATCGCGGTCTTGTCGCGGCAGTCTGGATGCCGAGAATGGTATACCTCGGCCTTGCGGTAATCATTGCCGTTGGAATTTATCCGTCGCTGCTGAAGGTATTCAAAATTGAGGAGCTCAGCATCCTGACTTCAGTATTGCGCCGCAGAACCCGGTAGTACCAAGGTGGAGCGAAATCTTGCAGACTCACGTGCCGACCAAAATGACATCCGATTGCATTTTTGGTCGAAACCAAGCTTAAACGCAGTAAAGGAGCGGATTAGAAAAGCGACTGCTTCGCAAAATAAGAGAGGGGGATTCCTTCCAAAACTCAAATTTTTAACGACATTTGGAAAGAATCTTGACTTTAAATGCGGCCACGTATAAAATAAATTCGAGGAGGAAACTTTCCAAAACTCGAATTTTTTATTAGATTTGGAAAGAATGCTACCGATATGATAGGCAGAGTTGAAGAGAAAAAATACCTACAATCGCTCGTAAATGAAGGAGAGTCCCAATTTGTTGCCGTGTTTGGACGGCGCAGAGTCGGCAAGACTTATCTGGTCAGAGAAAGCTTTGACTACAAGTTTACCTTTCAGCATACGGGTTTAAGCAACGATGACATAAAGGCAAAGGACCGCAAAAGTGCGCAGCTTGATAAATTTACAGAGTCATTGGAAGCGGCGGGCTATTTTGCAGAAAAAAAGCCGACTTCTTGGGCGGAGGCTTTTACCGGTCTAAAGTCGATTATTGAAAAATCTAAAGAAAAAAAGAAAGTGATTTTTATAGACGAGCTTTCTTGGATGGACACCAAAAGTAGCGGACTTATCTCGGCGCTTGAAAGCTTTTGGAACGGTTGGGTGACATCCCGTAAGGAAAAAGATGTGGTCCTCATTGTATGCGCATCGGCAACATATTGGATGATGGATAATATCGTTAATTCCAAAGGCGGCCTACACAACAGGCTGACCGGGCAGATTCACCTAAAGCCTTTCACTCTGAGAGAGTGCGAAGAGTACCTAAAAGAGAGAAGAATTCTATTTAGCAGACACCAGATATTGCAATGCTACATGATACTTGGCGGAGTTCCGTATTATTGGAGCTTGCTTAAAAAAGGCAAAAGCCTGCCTCAAAATATCGATAGCCTTTTCTTTGAAGAGGGCGCGCCGCTTAGGAGCGAATATAACAATTTATACCGAGCGCTGTTTAACAAGCCGGAAGAATATATAAAAATAATCGAGGCTCTGAGCTCAGTAAATATGGGCATCAGCAGAGATGACATATGTAAAAAGACGCGCCTGGCCAGTTCCGGCAGCTTGACGCGAAAACTCGAAGAGCTTGAAAACTGTGGCTTTATACGGAAATATGTTCCTTTTGGATACAAAACAAAGAACGCTCTTTATCAGCTTATAGACAACTATACGTTGTTCTATCAGAGATTTGTAAAAAACAATGCACATGTTGAAAAGTACTGGACGGAGCGCGCCAACTCTCCTGAGGTGAGAGCCTGGAGCGGTGTAGCCTTTGAAAGAGTGTGTCTGGAGCATACGATGCAGATAAAGTCGGCACTCGGCATCGCAGGTGTACAAACAGAAGTCAGCACTTGGCGGTGCGAAGCCAATTCCGAAAAAGGAGTTCAGGGGTCACAAATCGACTTAGTTATATCGCGCAAAGATCAAGTGATAAATATTTGCGAAATGAAATATTCCGAGACGGATTTTACCCCGGATTCAGCGTTTGATAAAGCAATGCGCAGAAAAATTGAGGACTTCCAAAAGGTGACGGGAACGAAGTTTGCCATCCACGCAACATTGATAACAACATACGATGCCGTGGAAAACCCTTACACCGGAAACCTTCAGTCAATCGTGACAGGCGAGGAGCTTTTTGTTTAGTGCGAAAGGGATTTTTTCCAAAACTCAAGTTTTTAACGACATTTGGAAAGTTTCCTTCTCTGAGATAACCTTTAAACCCCATGAAAATCCTAGTAATCTGCCAATACTACAAACCGGAACCGTTCCGCATATCTGATATATGCGAAGAGATGGTGCGCCGCGGCCACGAAGTGACCGTGCTGACGGGAGTGCCGAACTACCCGATGGGTAGGATTTACGAAGGCTACCGACACGGCGAGCACCGTCGCGAGACTGTGCAAGGCGTGGAAGTCCGCCGCTGCTTCACTATCGGCAGGCGGCGTGGTGCCATCTGGCGCTTCTTGAACTATTACAGCTTCGCAATTTCGTCAAAGTGTGCAGCCGCAAGACCCGGTTTTGGGCCGGCAAGCGGTGGCGATTTTGACGTGGTTCTGGTGAACCAGCTGTCCCCGGTGATGATGGCTTCCGCGGGGGTGAAGTACGCGAAGGGGCACAATGTGCCACTTGCAATGTACTGCCTCGACCTCTGGCCGGAGAGCTTATGCGCCGGAGGCATTCGCAAGGGCTCGGCGGTATACCGCCTGTTCCACCGCATTTCGGGAAGGATTTATCGCGCATGCGACCGCATTCTCATGACCTCACGCGGCTTTGAAAAATATCTGACGGAAGAGTTCGGCATCGCACCGGAGAAACTCGGGTACCTGCCGCAGTACGCGGAAGAGCTGTTCAGCGAAACGTCCAATGAAAAGGACGGGAAAAAAGCGGGCGAGCATGACAGAACGGGGGATGGTGTAAATGGCGATGGCAATAGTAACGGCTGTAGCTGCAACAGCATAAATCTGGTTTTCGCCGGAAACATCGGAGCAGCCCAGAGAGTAGATTTGATAATTCGTGCAGCAGCAATTCTGAAAGACGCGCGCGTACATTGGCACATTGTTGGTGACGGGTCCGAGCTGGAAGCTTGCCGCAAGCTGGCGTTAGAGCTCGGTGCAGAGTCCGTAACTTTCCACGGGCGGCATCCTGTGGAGGAGATGCCGAAATTCTACGGGCTGGCGGATGCTATGCTGCTTACACTTGATGATGACGAGGTTATTTCGTATACGCTGCCCGGCAAGATCCAGTCCTATATGGCGGCAGGGAAGCCTGTGATCGCTTCGGCAAACGGTGAAACGCCGCGCGTAATCGCAGATGCGGAATGCGGAATCTGTGCGCCGGCGGGCTCGGCAAAAGCCCTCGCGGAAGCCGTGCAGACCTTCGCTTCCATGTCCGAAGAGCAGCGCTGCGAAATGGCGCAAAACTCTGCCTCATACTACGCAGCCCACTTCCGCCGCGAAATCTTTATGGATAAACTTGAAACGGAATTAATGGAATGGAAAAAGTTCTGATTACCGGTATAACCGGGCACAGCGGACAGTATTTTCTGGATGAGCTGATTGCGGCGTTCCCTAAGGGTGTCAGCATCAGGGCGCTTGTCCGCAAGACGTCTAACCGCGCAAAGCTTGAAAAGTTAATAGAAATGGGCAGGGATGTCGAGATTTTCGAGGGCGATTTAGCCGACCCGGCATCGCTTGACGAGATGACATGCGGGATGGATATGGTGTTTCACATTGCGGGTGTCGGTTCGTCGCTGGGGCTCGTGCGCGCGGCGCTGCCAAACGGTGTGAAGCGCTTTGCGCTGGTGCACACCACCGGCATCTATTCGAAATACAAGGCCGCGGGCGAGGGCTATCGCAGGACAGAGGCGGAGATTCGCAGGCTGATAGCTGAGGAAAATAGGAAACTTGCAGATTCTATCGATTTTGACGATAAAATAGAAAAGCGGACGAACAACAACGTCAATGATAATAATCTTGTCACCGAAAAGATAGATTTAACGATTCTGCGTCCAACTATGATTTACGGCAGCCTGGACGATGAGAACATGGTTAAGTTTATCAAGATGACCGACAAACTACGTTTTTTTCCTATGGTAAGCGGCGGCAGGTTCGCACTTCAGCCTGTGCACCAGCAGGATCTCGGCAGGGCATACCTGCAGGTACTGAACATGATTCTCAGTGGAAATGTTGAAATGGGAGACCGTGAATACATTCTGTCAGGCGGCACTGTAATTGATCTGATAGACATAATGAAGCTGATTAGCGAGTACCTCGGAAAGAAAACCACATTCTTTAGCGTACCGTTCGGTATAGCGTACGTCGGGGCGTGGGGCGTGTACCTTGTCTCGCTTGGGAAAGCGGATTATCGTGAGAAAGTACAGCGACTGGTGGAGCCGAGAAATTATCCGCACGATGAGGCAACCCGCGACTTCGGCTACAATCCGATGCCATTCAACGAGGGCCTCCGCCGCGAGGTCGCTCTTTACAAAAATCGATAGAGTTACGGTCTGAGGAGTCAACACTGCCCCCCAGGCCATAAGGCGAAAAAACGGCGAAATATGTACAACAGATTCTTAAAAAGATTAATAGACTTTATCCTAGCGCTTGGGGGCATTATCGTGCTCGCAATTCCGATGATTATTATCGCAATCGTTGTGAAATGCGACAGCAAAGGACCTGTGTTTTTTATGCAAAAACGCGTAGGTCTGCGCAAAAAGACATTTATGATGCCTAAATTCCGCTCGATGTACACGGAAACGCCGGCGGAGTTGCCGACGCACATGTTAAACGACCCTGCAAGGTGGATAACAAAGAGTGGGGCTGTTTTGAGAAAGACCTCGCTTGACGAGCTGCCGCAGCTCTTCTCGATTCTGAAGGGCGACATGGCGGTCATCGGGCCGCGGCCGGCGCTGTGGAATCAGGATGACCTCATTGCCGAGCGCGACAAGTATGGTGCTAATGACATCAGACCGGGGCTTACCGGCTGGGCGCAGATTAACGGCCGTGACGAGCTGGAAATCGCTGACAAGGCGGCACTCGACGGAGAGTATGCGCAGTGCCTTGCATCGGGCGGCTTTAAGGCCTTTGCTATGGACTGCAGGTGTTTCCTGGGAACGATTGCATCGGTGCTGAAGCACGAAGGTGTGGTCGAAGGCGGCACCGGCGCTGTTAAAGAAAGGGAAAACAGTTGAAAATGAATGAAAAAGGCTTGGATTCTGCAAATCCAAGCCTTTGTGTTTTTTGTATTATGTTGTGCGGCCTACGCCTCGACTTCGCTATGCTTTTTCTGCCAGATATTAATTGCGATTCCCATGCCGAGCATTGTGTAGAACAGCGGCATTACGGATACTGTCGAGTCATCGACCAGACCTGTGAATACAAAGCCTGTAACGCCGAGGGCAACGCCTATACCGGCGATATCCATAAAGGACATATCTCTGAAATCCTTACGGATATAGATGCCTACGCTCTGAACGATGTAATAGAAATACAGTGCCAGCAGGGCGAGAACGGAGATTCCGCCTGTACCAACCCATGCGCCCATATACATGCAGTGCGGCTTGTCGACGATGATGTCGATTGCTCTTGTAAAAGTGCCGGAGTTATATTTGCCCACATAGTCGTTGTGCGGGAAGTAGATGCAGTATGTATCCGCACCGTGACCAATCAGGGTTGTTTCCTTCATCATAGGGAAGGTTCTGGACCAGATATATCCACGGCCCGAACCGAACTCAGGGTTGTTTTTGAAGCCTATTGCAGGAATCGGATCAAGGTCCACGAGGGCTCCGAGTCCGTTTAAGTAGTATGCACCGTTTTCCGTGAGCTTGAAGTTCCAGTCGTGCTCGTTGTTGTCAGCCGAGAAAATGGCGTATATTGAATTGTTCTGGTCCATGGCGAGCGTGAATGTGCAGTTTGTAAATGCAGGGTCGGCAAATGTATAGCGGCCTGCTTGGTCGGTAGGAATGAGGGTCATTTCGTTGCCGGCTGCATCAGCGCAGTAAACGCCGCCGCCGTTTTCGGGAACAACGATGTCAAAGGTCTGGCCGTCCATTCCGATGTGAATATTGTAGCCGTCGGTGTCGAAATAGTCGAGGTGATGTTCATCTATTACTTCATCTGCTGCCGAAACTTCAGTTGTAAGACCTCTGAAAAGCCCACCTAGCTCTGCAGTCCAGCGCTCTACGGTGATTGCTCCGATGCAGGCCGTAATCAGAAGCAGTACGATTACAGGCTTCCACCAGCGGAGAATCTTTTTGTTGAGAACTATGAATGCGAGCAGAACTACGACTGCCATACCGAAGAAACCACCGGATGAAGCAGCTCCGATCAGGTTGAACAGGAGCAGTGCAAAGAGTGCGCCCCAAACGAGAGGCTTCCATTTAGCGTCTTCTTTTATTCGTTCAATGCTGCGGATAAAGAGCAGTCCCACAATTGGGATCAGCAGTGTCAGGTAGAACGATACATAGTTGATGTTGTAAACGGTTTGGTAAATCTGACGATCCTGGAATGTGAAGCTCAGTATCTGTTCGCCTCTGGATGCGGCATCATCGATGAGCTCATTCAGCATCTGACCGCTTTCGGTCAGGATGTTAGGTGTAATCAGCTTTTGACCGAGTGCTGTTCTGAAAAAGTCGTGGTCGGCAGCCTGCGTGATACCGAGGATGCCGAGGATAGTGCTCGAAATAAATATCGGATAGAGCAGCCACTTTACATTCTTTTCCGTATTGACATAATTGATGACCATAAACAGCATCAGCATATAAGCGAGAAGCGATGCGGTGCCTTCGAAACGGTCAACATATCCCCACCATGCGAATTCCTTGTAGTCCGAAAGCGCATAGGATATGATTACAAAGGCCGAATAAACAGCCATCGGAATATATACAAAGCTTTTCTTTATTGCAAAGCTCTGAGTTACAAAGCGGTATCCCATAAATGCAATTGCCAGGCATGCACAAATCATGATGCAGACGAGCTTGCAGTGTGAGAAGAAGTCACTCTGGCTGTCGCTGCCGCCGGACCAGTAGAACTGGGACATCGGGCGGGTGTAGCTGTACATGTGTACCAGCATGATTGTGATTGCCCCAAAGATAATCATCGGAATCATCTGGAACCAGTGAATATCTTCGTTGATTGAAGGCGCATAGGACATCGACCACAGATAGCCTTTGCTTTCTGCCTGCTGTTTTTCAGGCTTTACGGCCGGTGCGGACTGCGCCACCTTTATATCTTTTGGATTTTTTTTATTCGCCATATCGGCTTACCTCCGTTTTTGTTACATACATAGTTATTTTAGCACATTCAGGGTTTGTTGTAAATCCAAAATGGGGACAGGCACCAAATTAGCCTTTTGGCGAATTTGGTGCCTGTCCCCAAATTCGCTGGTTGACCGATGGGAAATCAGTGGTATAATGTATTTGTCGGGCTGACCCGCGGGTCGGCACAAAAAGGGTAACAAAAAGAAAGGAAAAGAGATATGAAAAAGAGAAGATTTTTATGTTTGGCGGTAACAATCGCGACATTGATGGTAACTCCGCTTGCGGCCTATGCGGACACTGCTTCGGCGACTACAGCGGATGCAAAGACGGCGCTTGCTCCGATTAACGTTTCGCTTGCCGAGGCAAACGAGATGATGTTAAAAGGCATTCAGGGCCAGCTTTTGGAGCTCGGAAAGATGGGCGATAAAATCGTAATCACATCGGCTTCCGAGGGCCTCAGGGAAATCAGGGATGCGCAGCAGAGCATCAATCAGATGAATCAGGCGGCACTTCAGCTGAGCCAGATGGGGAATCCAGCATCGGCTGCTGCAATCACAGCCCTCGCTGACGAGTACAGATCTCAGATTTCGGGCGCGACAAAAACCGACACAGAAAGATTAAAGAAATATGCTCAGTCAATTCTCGAGCCGAATGACAAGGCGCGCCACAATGCGCTGAGCCTCAAATCCACAGAAATGTACTACACATTAAAGTCGGCAGAGGAAGGCCTTGCAACGGTTCGTGAAAGCTACGACCTGGCGCAGACAATATACAACCAGACACAGAAAAAGTATTCGCTCGGAACGGTTTCAAAGGTTGATCTCCTGAAGGCAGAGCTCGACCTTGCGGAAGCAAAGGACAAGCTGACTTCCACCGAAAACAGCGTAAAACAGGCGCGCATGGGCTTTAACATGCTCTTCGGATATGAGCTGATGCAGCCGGTAAACTTAACCGACAGTATTGCGGTTCCGACGCTTCCTTCAATAACGCTGGACGATGCAATCGCAAAGGCGCTCGAAAACCGCAATGAAATCCGCGAAGCCGAGTATGCGCTCGATGCAGCCGAAAGGGCATTCTCATCCTACACGGCTTATCCGAGCACTTCTGCAAAGTATCTGCAGGCAAAGGCAAAGTATCTGGGCTCCAAGTCGAGCTGTGAAATGGTTCCGGCCACTGTGGAGCAGGACATCCGCACTCAGTACGACAATATGCACCAGCTCTATGATGCACTTCAGACAAGCGCAAAGAGCGTGGCAAACGCAAAGGAAACACTCCGCCTGACACAGCTTCAGTATAACAGCGGGCTGGTTACATACAACGTTGTTCAGCAGGTTCGCATGCTTTACGAGTCATCACTTCTTTCGGAGGAATCGGCTCGCCTCAGCTATGCTCTCGCAGTTGAAAAGTTCAACATGTCGATTGACGTAGGCACAAATACTGCAGGCATCTAGAGCCTGACTGGCTGCGCGTAAGCCGCAAAGCAACCGCAAAGTAATTGAAAAGCAGACAATGAATAGGGCTAAATTGGCATTACTGTCCAATTTAGCCCTATTTTTTGTAATCCGAATATTGCCCGAATAGTTGCAATTTGGTATAATACAAAGTGGTATAAACTAAAGTTGGGAACTTTGGAATAATAGGAGATTAGAATTAATATGACAGGAATTACAGCAGGAAAGGAAAACAGAACTAAATTTGTATTCAAACGGGCACTGGCGTGCATCTTGGCGTTTGCGCTGATTTTTGGCGCTGCCGGGACGGTGGCCTTGCAGGAAGCTTATGCGGGCTCCGCATCTGCGCCGCAGCTGGCTTACATAAAGCCTGATGTCACAATAGTGCGAAACGGGGAAATTTTGAACTTCTTTAACGAGAACGGAGCACAGGTGTATCCTGTATTCTTCCAAAGCAGAACATATCTGCCTCTTCGCGCGATATGCGGAATCCTCGGCGAGGAAGTTGAATGGGTCGGCGCAGCAAACACCATCTACATTGGCATGACATTGAGCCACCCGAGCAAGTCCATAGTAAAGCCGGCGAATTCGCCTTTCGTGAAGACAGTCAGCAATGCGGCTCTGGGCACGCAGAGCATTGCAAAGGCTTACATAAAGGACAGCATTTACATAATGAAGGATTTTGAGGCGGTGACATTTGCCGACAGTGAAGGCAATGCCCAGTACCCTATTAATGTGGGCGGGACGACATACCTTCCGATTTCTGCACTCGGCACCTTCCTCGGTGAAAATATCAGCTGGGACGGAGCAACCAAAACAGTGATTCTGGGATCTCGCGATGTTCCGGCACCTGAACCTGAAAAGGATGTTAAAAAAGACGAGCGTGCTGAAAGGATTGCGGAGTTTTACGAGCAGCAGGCAAAGCTCTACGACGAAGCGACAGAACTGATTCTGCTGATTTCGAGCTCGACTCCTGAGGAGCTGAATCTGCTTGCGACAGAGATTTCGCAGAAATACATCCTTGCGGAGCAGTACAACAGAGATGTTAAAAGCTATGCGAAATCTGCCGCAAACGACTCTTCACTGACGGATGAGGAGGCAGATGCGCTTGAGAGCATGTGCGAGTTTGCCGAGTTCAGCGAACACTATCTGCTCGTAATGGAGAACATGATGTGCCTTGCAGCACAGGGTCAGGACTATTCGAGCTTTGCCGAAATCTTCCTCAACTTTGCGATGATGACGCAAAGCGCTATGGACAGCACGGCAAAGAAGCTGGAACCACTCCTTTAGGAGTAGGATATTCGTGAGGGAAATATGTTTGTTAATGCAGTTGAAAAAGTGGGCGGCTATACCCGCCCAATTTTTACGATAGCAAGGCGTTATGACAGCATCGATGTGCTGCCGGGAGCTTCAAATCTCTTTTTTATAAATGATGAGGGCTGGGCTCTGACCACGCGCGCCACGGCGAGGCTGATTATTAAATCAGGCAAAATAGAGGAAAATTACAACAAATTCCGCGCGGACCGAAAAGCCCGTGAAAATGACGAGAACTTTCAGGACGAGCTGCGCCTGCTTGAAACAAAGTACGGCATGGGCGGAAAATCCTTTGCACAGCTAAAGGTCAACTTCTTTGACTGTGTGGACAACCTGACGGGCTTTGAGTGCAAGATTTCAAAGAATCACGAGCTGGCGGCAATTCATATGATGGGCTACAACAACCTGACCTATGTGGGACATGCAGTTTTTGCGGAAGATGCACGCAGAGCCATGCCGGGGAAGTATCTTTGCAGGCTGGGCTATCCTTTCCCGGAGTTCAAAAATTACTCCTACGATCCCGAAAAGGATGACATAGTCTGGACAGACGCAGGCCATCGCTTTACGAGCAGATTTCCTGCGGATGGTATGCTTACACGCCTGATGGCGGATGGCAGAGGCAAGGTCTTCGGCATAGAGATGAGTGGCACCTTTGTGCCGGGGCTGAACGGTGCGCCGGTCTTCGATGAGAATGCGATAGTGTACGGCATGCAGTTTGCAGCCGGAAACGGCGGGCTTACTCAGTGTCTGCATGCGTCGCTGATAAAGGAATTCCTGAAAGCCGAGCACATACCGTTCTTCGTGGGCGATGCGTACGGCGGCGAAAAGCTGATATATTAAAACTAAGAAACAGAGGTAAAATCAAAAGGCAATGGTCAAATATACCAGAATAGCACTCCTCGTGATAATGGATGTGTTGATAATTAATTTCGCATACATATTCTGGCTGCTGATGCGCTTTGACTTTGATGTCAGCAGCATCGCTTTCAATTCATATTTTGCGGTTTATGTAAACAATATGTTCCTGATAACGCTGACTTCGGTTTTGGGTTTGGCGCTTGCGGGGATATATACATCCATGTGGAAATATGCGGGCGCGGACGAGCTTGTAAAGGTTGCGGTCGGATCGCTCCTTTCGGTCGTATTCTCGATGTCTGCAATGTCCTTGATGCAGCAGAGTCTGCCGAGGTCGACCTACATCGCAGCGTTCATGATTATCATGATAGGCGTGGGCGGAGTCAGGATGCTTTACAGATATTTGAGACGTCTCAGAAATCCGGGCGCTGCTAAAATGGGCACTCTGCAGATAACCCGCGGCGGAATCATCGGCTCAAACACCAGAAAGGTTATGATGGTCGGTGCCGGTGATGCGGGCGCAAGCATGATAAAGGAAATAAAGGATCATCCCGAGTACGGACAAAGGGTGGTCGTTGCAATTGACGACAATCCCGAAAAAATCGGCCGCCGCATCGCGGGCGTAAAGGTGGCGGGTGATACCACGCAGATAAAGATGATTGCGAGGAAATATTCGGTGGACGATATCATCGTCGCAATCCCGTCGGCAAATAAAAAGACTATCCAGAGAATAGTTACGGAATGTAACAAGACGCGCTGTAAAATCAAGATTTTGCCTTCGCTGATTGATCTCATAAATGAAAAGGTTTCAATCAGCAAGCTGCGCGATGTAGATATTGAGGACCTGCTTGGCAGAGATCCCGTAGAGGTTAATATACGCGAGGTTTCGGGCTATCTCGAGGGCAAAATCGTTCTTGTAAGCGGTGCAGGCGGCTCCATCGGATCCGAGCTCTGCCGCCAGATTGCGAGGTTCAAGCCACGCAGACTGATAGCTCTCGACATTTATGAAAACTCTGTTTTTGAGCTTGCGGGCGAGATGAAAAGGCTTTACCCTGCGCTCGAGTTTGAGACCGTGATTGCTTCAGTCAGAAGCCGCGAGAGGCTTGCGGAGGTGTTCAGCAAGTACCGCCCTCACATTGTATTCCACGCCGCAGCGCACAAGCACGTGCCACTGATGGAAAAGAATCCGGGTGAGGCGCTGCTTAACAACATACTGGGAACAAAGAACATAATGGACATCTCGGAGCAGTTCGTTGCGGAGCGCTTTGTCATGATTTCAACAGACAAGGCCGTTAACCCGACAAATGTAATGGGTGCAACCAAGCGTGCAGCCGAGATGATTCTTCAGGAAAAATCAAAGCACAGCCAGACAAACTTCGTTGCCGTTCGATTCGGAAACGTGCTCGGCAGCAACGGCTCGGTTATTCCGATTTTTCGCAAGCAGATTGAGGAAGGCGGCCCTGTAACGGTAACGCATCCCGACATTACCAGATACTTCATGACCATACCGGAAGCGGTTCAGCTGGTAATTCAGGCGGGTGCGATGGCTGAAGGCGGGGAAATCTTCATCCTCGATATGGGCGAGCCTGTGAAGATTATGGACCTTGCGGAAAATGTAATCAGACTTTCCGGCTACGTTCCGGGAGTCGATATCGACATAGTAATTACCGGACTTCGTCCGGGCGAAAAGCTCTACGAAGAGCTGCTTTTAAATGAGGAAGGCCTGGAAAAGACAGCTCACAACAAGATTTACGTAGGCCATCCTCTCGGAGCGGAGCCAAAGCTGCGGGAGATGCTCGAAAATGACACGCTCGAGGCCACAGTCCGCGAGGTCGCAAAGAAGAGCGACGACGAGATAAAGGAATGGTTAAAGGGCATAGTGACAAACTACACCCCACAATAAGGCGAATTTAGGGACAGGCACCAAATTGGAAAAAAGGCGAATTTGGTGCCTGTCCCCAAATT
>DGGP01000063.1 GCA_002392265.1 Firmicutes bacterium UBA3871
CGCTGCCGCCGGGGCTGTTGATGTAGATACAGATATCTTTCTCCGCATCCTCTGCCTCTAAAAACAGGAGCTGTGCCACAACTAGGCTGGCCAGATGATCATCTATCTCTTCACCTATGAATATGATACGATCCTTGAGGAGACGTGAATAGATGTCATACGATCTCTCTCCTCTGCTGGTCTGTTCAATTACATAAGGTACTAACATTTCCTCTCCTTTCTCACATTACCCTTTTGTCTATGCGAATCTTTCAGAATCATTCGGATATGATTTATTTCTTTTCCTTTGCTGTCTTTGCAGTCTTTGCCTTTGCAGTCTTTGCCGGCTTTTCTGCCTTCTCGGTCTTTTCAGCCTTTTCAGCCTTTTCGGTCTTTGCCTTTGCAGCCTTACCGATCTTTGCGTTGCTGTAGATAATGTCCATAGCATTTCTGAGGCGAACATCCTTCTGGATAGCTGCCATATTTTCAGGTCCGAGGAGCTCCTTTACCTTTGCAGCTTCCATCTGATACTGCATTGCCATGAGCTCGATTTCCTTATCTACATCCTCCTGAGTAGCTGTGAGGTTCTCTGCCTCTGCTACACCAAAGAGTACCAGTCTTGACTTAACGTTTCTCTCAGCCTGAGGTCTCATTTCTTCCTTGAATGCAGCATAATCCTTCTGGATGAATCCGAGGTACATTTCGAGGTTCATGCCCTGATATGAAAGCTGCTGGTTGAAGTCCTGAGCGATTGCATCGATTTCGTTTTCGATCATAACCTGAGGAACATCAAATTCGTTTGCTTCGCATACAGCCTCAAGAGCCTTGTTCTTCATTTCGTTTACTGCTCTTGCTTCTGCTGCCTTTTCGAGTTCCTTTTTCTTGTCAGCCTTGAACTCGTCAAGCGTATCAAATTCGGAGATATCCTTTACAAACTCATCATCGAGCTCAGGGAGTTCTTCAAACTTAACCTGGTGAACTGTGCACTTGAAGGTTGCTTCCTTTCCTGCGAGATCATCTGCATGATATTCTTCAGGGAAGGTAACAACTACATCCTTGCTTTCACCCGGCTTTACGCCGATCAACTGCTCTTCGAATCCCGGAATGAATGTGCCGGAACCGATCTTGAGTGACTGACCCTCTGCTGTGCCGCCCTGGAACTGGTTGTCGCCTACAAAGCCCTTGTAGTCAAGGATGACTGTATCACCGTTTTCTACAGCTCTGTCAACGTCCACCATGCGGGCATTTCTCTTACGGAGGTTTTCAAGTTCCTTTTCAACGTCTGCGTCTGTTACAACGTTCTCTACCTTTTCAATCTTTACGCCCTTGTAGTTTTTAACTTCTACTGTAGGGAATACTTCTACAGCTACTGTAACTGTGAAGCCCTGTCCTTTTTTGAGCTCTGTGAAATCTACGTTTGGTCTGTCGATAACATCAAGCTTGAGCTCTAAAAGAGCTGCTTCGTAGTTTTCGCTGAACATGCTGTCTACTGCATCACCAAAGAAAACGCCTTCGCCGTACTTTGCTTCGATAAGCTTTCTCGGAGCCTTGCCCTTACGGAAACCGTCTACAGGGAACTGGTCCTTTGTTGCCTGATAAGCCTTAATTTGTGCGGCTTCAAACTCTTCAGCTGTAAACTCCATAGTGAACTTTACAGTGTTCTTTTCCTTTGAGATAAAAGTGGTTTTCATGAAATAATTCCTCCTAAGATTCTGTCATATATGATTCTATCGGCCTAGCCCAAAAGGTTTAAGCCTCTTTTATATTTACTCGACAAGCCTTCGCTGAGCGAATACTTTGCGGCAAGCTCTGCTCCGATATCTGTGAGCACATCCTGCTCGCCCGAGAATAATTCAAGTTCGATTTCAGAAATAGGCTCTGTGCCGTTATCCGTGATAATTTCACCGCTGTCGATGGATACTTCGATAATGGTGTCATCCTTGTCAATGCGGAAACGTCTGCGCATAAAGCTCATCTCTACGATGCAGCTGAGAATTTTATCGCCCACCAAGTCGATAACCTGCTTGCCGATATCGCTTTCCTTGAAAATCTGTGCTGAAGGCATCATAAAGCACGCTTCATCATCCACAGGAACATTAATTTCCTGGCGCTGATAAAGCGCTCCCGATGCACTGCCGCCCCATTTCAGCGATGCG
The DNA here is from genome assembly GCA_002392265.1 of Firmicutes bacterium UBA3871. Classification (GTDB taxonomy): domain Bacteria; phylum Bacillota; class Clostridia; order Peptostreptococcales; family Anaerovoracaceae; genus UBA3871. The sequence goes on from DGGP01000063.1 coordinate 2,136, forward strand.
ACGATGCGAGTGCCTTCTTTTCTGACTCTGAACGCTATGTCGTGCTGTGAAAGGACTCTGTCTTCGGTATCAAAGTACGCAGCCTTCATCGGCACCTTTTCACGCGTATCCTCTTCTTCCCAGCTGAGGAGCTGCGCGTCTTCCCACATTTTGTCTGCGGTAAGATCGTCCGGAATACTGTATTTTAATTCTATTTCCATATTTACTACCTTTTGTATGAATCCCGTCCCCTTAAAAACAGTCGTATAATATTTTATATTAGTAATTGTAAAGTGTCAAGAGATATCGTAAGGCCTTGCGGCCGCCAGCTTGCCCTCCTGAATGTTCAGCACTATTATGCCTATCATTATGAGCAGCAAGCCCACAACCGTGTACCATCCGAACGGCTCTCCGTTTATCAGAATGCCGCTGAATATTCCTACCGTCGTGGTGGTGTTGCTCTGCAGCATAGCCGCCTGATGGGCAGGCAGACTGGTTACCGCCGTGTTATAACCCACATAGGCAAAGACCGTGCAGCCGAGGCCGAGGAAGAGTACTGCGCACAGCATCCTCGTGTCCGCCACCGTAAGCGCATACGCCTTCAGGCCGTTTCCCATGCAAAGCGAAAGAAAGTTGAACCACACCGCACCGACAATCGACATGACGTAAGTAATTTCCATCGCACTGTATTTGCCGCTGAGACTGCCGCACTTCACCGAGTAAGCCGCACCCATTACGATTGCAAGCAGCAGGCACAGATAGCCGCCCCACTTGCCGCTCAGTGAAAACGCCGGGCTGAACACAACGGTTACAACCACACCGAGAAAGCCCGTTACAATTGCAAACATCGTAATTTTGTTTATCCTTTTATGATAAAAGAGCACAGATATTATGACTACGAATATCGGAATCATTGCTATGCATATACTCGATTCCGAAACGGTTGTCAGGTCAATGCCGACGCATTCGGCTATCGAGTATACCGCAGGCTGAAATATCGCTACTGCTATAACCGGCTTTAAGGGTTTTCCCTTTAGATTTATTTTTATGATTTTGAGGGCTGCCAGGACTGTCAGTGCTACCGCTCCGAGCAGCCATCTGGTTGCAAGCACCTCTATTGTATTAAGCTGTTCCAGTGCTACCTTTGTGCCAAGGAACGAAAATCCCCAAACAATACCGGTTATCAATATCAAAAGATATAGGAGAAGGCGGTTTGGTCTGCGTTTAGTATCGCTTTGGTTCATTTTATTCTCCGAGTAAAGCCCTGATTCTGTGCGTCAGCATCTGAAAGGCTACGTTGTTGTGACCGCCCTGTGGAACGATGATGTCGGCGTATTTTTTGCTTGGCTCAACAAACTGTTCGTGCATAGGCTTTACCGTAGTGGTATATTGTGTGATAACGGATTCAAGACTGCGCCCGCGTTCCTCCGCATCGCGCAGGATTCTGCGTATGATTCGAACGTCTGCATCTGCATCCACAAACACCTTTATGTCGCACATGTTTCGCAGCTCTTTATTTTCAAAAATGAGTATTCCTTCGATTACGATTACCTTTGAAGGCTTTATCGTCATCGTCTTTTTGCTTCTGTTGTGAATAGTGTAGTCATAGATAGGAACGTCGACGCTCTGCCAGTTTTTAAGCATTTCGATGTGCTGAAGCATCAGGTCCGTTTCAAAAGAGTCCGGATGGTCATAGTTCAGCTTGCACCTTTCCTCGAAAGGCATCTCGTCATGCGCCTTGTAGTAATAGTCGTGGCTGATCATGGTGATTGCTTCGCCGAATTCCTCCTTGAGGCGGTCTATCAGCGTGCTTTTGCCCGAGCATGTTCCACCGGCTATACCTATTACGATTACATTCTTTTCGTTCATTCGGTCTTCTCCTAGTTTTCGGATGCCGCCTTTGCAGCGGCCTCTTCCTCGCCTCTGTCCTCCTTTGTAACGGCAGAGCCGAGGTTTATGTACTGCTTTTCAAGCTCAATTATCAAATTGCTGATTTCCGCAAGGCGTTCCGGACTCGCATCCGAGCCAACAGCCAGATTGGTATTGTAGAGGATGTCCTGCAGACCTTCGTTGATATTGGCGATGCGGCGCTTCATGTCGTAGATGGCTTCCTGGCTGAACTGCTCGCGCATCTCCTGATCCATGCTTACAACCTGGTCCTTCTGGAGCTCGTACTCGCTGATGCCGTCTACTACAGTGCATTCATAGCCCATGTTCTGACGGACATAGTCGGCAAAGTCGTACTTTGACTGTGTTTCGCCGTGAACAAGGAACACATGCTTTGGTTTTTCCACAAAGCCGCTCAGCCAAGCATAAAGTCCGTCGCGGTCTGCGTGGCCGGAGAAGCCCTCGAGGTTGTAGATTTCAGCCTTTACGCTGATTTCTTCACCGAAGAGAGTTACCGACTCAATGCCGGAGATAAGCTGCTGTCCGAGCGTGCCCTCTGCCTGATAGCCTACGAAAACGATTGAATTTTTAGGATTCCAGAGGTTGTGCTTCAAATGGTGGCGAATACGTCCCGCTTCGCACATGCCGCTTGCTGATATGATGATTTTCGGCGAATTGTCAAAATTGATTGCCTGCGATTCAGCGCTTGTTCTGGTAAATTTGAGGTTCGGGAAATCCAGCGGATTTGTACCCTTTGTGATGTATGCCTTTGTTTCCTCGTCAAATACCTGTGCGTTGCGCTTGAACACCTCTGTGGCATTTTTAGCCATCGGTGAGTCTACAAAAACGGTAATTTTTTGCAGCTCGTCTTTATATTCGGGATTCTCAAGATAGAATCTGTTGAACTGGTACAAAAGCTCCTGTGTACGGCCTACGGCAAATGACGGGATTACCACATTTCCGCCGCGTCTTATGGTTTTCAGCACGATATCGATAAGCTTTTGCAGGCTTTCGTAATTAGCTTCGTGCAGGCGGTTTCCGTAGGTGGTCTCCATAATGACATAGTCCGCTTTTTTGATGATAACCGGGTCGCGAAGTATTGGACGGTCTGTCATGCCGATATCGCCGGAGAATACAATTTTATATGTCGTACCCTTTTCTGTAATCCAAAGCTCAGTGATTGCCGAGCCGAGAATGTGGCCTGCATCGTTAAATACGAGCTTCATTTCTTCGTTTAAATCGACCAGCTGATCGTAGAGTATTGGCTCCACATTTTTCAATGAATCGAGTGCGTCCTGATATGTATAGAGCGGTTCTACAGGCTTTCTGCCGGCACGCTCGTTCTTTCTGTTCTGCCATTCAGCTTC
>DGGP01000093.1:0-5589 GCA_002392265.1 Firmicutes bacterium UBA3871
GCGGCGCATTCTCCGGCAAGGACCCTACAAAGGTTGACCGTTCCGCAGCTTATGCAGCTCGCTATGCGGCAAAGAACGTTGTAGCGGCAGGCCTCGCTGACAAGTGCGAGATCCAGCTCGCTTACGCTATCGGTATTGCAAGACCTGTATCCATCATGGTTGACACGTTCGGCACAGGCAAGCTCGACGACGAAAAGATCGCTGAAATCGTGGGCAAGGAATTCGACTTCCGTCCTGCAGCAATCATCCGCGACCTGAACCTCCGTCGTCCAATCTACCGTCAGACCGCAGCATACGGCCACTTCGGCAGAACCGACGTCGATCTCCCTTGGGAGCACACCGACAGAGTCAGCGATCTGAAGAAGTATCTGTAGGAATAGCTGTAGAAATATCGGTAGGTGAGAAATGTCAACAAATTACAAGCTTATGTCAGAGCAGCTGCGCTCTCTTTCGGAGGCGTCATCGCACTATATGCCCATGCTTTCAAATGCGTCAGCCATCCTCTATGACGGGATGGACGACCTCAACTGGGCGGGCTTTTACCTGATGAACGAAGGGGCTTTGCTCCTAGGACCGTTCCAGGGAAAGGTGGCCTGCGTTCGCATAGAAATCGGGCGCGGCGTTTGCGGAACCGCAGTTGCGGAGGACAAAACCCAGCTGGTTAAAAATGTCCACGAATTTCCGGGTCACATTGCCTGTGACAGCGCGTCGAACTCGGAGATTGTCGTGCCAATACATTCGGGCGGCAAGATTGTGGGCGTCCTTGACATTGACAGCCCCAGCCTCGGACGCTTTGATGAAGAGGATAGGATCGGCCTCGAGGGCTTCGTGAAGGTGCTCGAAGAGGTGACGGTTTTTTAGGGAATTGGGTTAGGATATTGAATGTGAAAACATCCCAAGAAAACTAAAGGCAGCTCGGAAGGGCTGCTTTTTGTGTTTAGTCATATTCAAATATCCCCTGCACGGCATCTGAGATATCCATGATTTTATCGTAAGGCAGGCTGTCAACCTTGATGCAAGCGCGCGCCTTTGGGTCAACCGTCTTTATTTGCTCGCATATAGCGGTCCCTTCCGTATCGGCATTTCCTTTTGCAACAATGTGGACAGGGCCTGCAGGGATGTCAGGTAGCATAGGACAAACATGAAACATGCCGGTAGCTCTGATAAATGCATTGTTGCTGACTATAATAAACAGCTTTTTCGGGAAGCTGTTTATTTTTATTATATCCCCTTGGCTAAACTTGTTCATAAAATCTCTCTCCCTTCGGGTTCGCCCCAATCGAAGTCACAAACCGAAATTTTGCCGCCATATTCGGCCAACCGCTGTTCAAAAGTCTTGTGAACAAATTTCTTTTTGAGAATAATTGCGCCATTCTCTACTTCAAGCTCTAATACATCCGAGATATTCAGCTGTAACTGTGTGAGTATCTCCTTAGGGATTCTGATGCCTTGGCTGTTACCCCATGCTCTGATTGCTACCTGTTCCATACAATCACCTCCGTTATACTGTATATACATTATACTGTAAGACGTGATTTTTTTCAATACGATTTCATTTATCCCAAATGCTTCTTAGGAATAAACTCAATTCTCAGCGTTGTGTCCATTGCCTCAGCCAATCTTTTTAGCAAGGCTAGGCTGGGATTTCTGGTACCTTAGCAAGCGTACAGTTCTAAGATTCCGATTTGGAATCTTAGAATCGTGCAGGCAAAGCAGCCCGAAAGGGCTGCTTTTTGTGAATCTATGCACTAAACACGTGTATTATCTAAATGTAGTGCATAGAGTGCTTGCGATTTTTTGCGATTAGCAGCTGAAAATATGTACTATTTCATGGAATTCTATTGATTTAGTGCATAGCATTATCGGCTCCAAGCTGCATAATCATTGGCTTGAGCCGTTTTTATATGCACTATAAGCACGATTTTACGCATGTAGTGCATAGATTCGCCAAAGGCAGGGTTCGCGCAGTTAAGAACCATGTGGTATAACACAGATGGCGCGGATCAAGCGCGATAATTTAGACAACAATCATCGGTGCCTGCATCTGCATCTGGGGCGGCAGAAAGCTGCTCAAGTAATTTTTATTACAAGGGAAAGAACACATTGACTTTTAGGGAACTTTTTGCTACAATTTGTTCAAGAAAGTTCCCTAAAGGAGACTAGATATGAATATGAAAGACGATATCAGAGATCTGATTCGTGAGAAAGGCGAGCTGGAAGCTAGACTAAAGCTTATTCCTTACGACGGTTCTCCGGAAGTCAAAGAAAATAAAAGCGGAAAGTATCTATATATCCGTAAACGCGTAGCCGGTCGTCTCACTTCGACTTATGTGGATGTATATTCCGATGACCTGTATCAACTGCTCCTTCGCAATGCGAAAGAAGCAAGAGAAATCAAAAAACTGCTCCGAAGGGTTGAAAAGCAGCTTGCCGAGCTTGGTTACACCAAAGAAGAGCTGCCGGCGAATGTGATTGCGAACCTTGATTTCGCGCGTGCAAATATTAAAACCAGCATTTACGATCAGGCCATACTGGAAGGCGTCTCGACTACGTTTCCGCAGACAGAGGACATAATCGAAAACGGCACCGTGAACGGAATGACCGTGAGCGATGTGCAAAAGATTCTCAACCTAAAACATGCCTGGGAGTTCATTTTGGACGAGGACGTGATTCGGGCGGCTAGCGATTACTATCTGCTATGCCACATAGCACGTCTGATAAATGAAGGATTTTACGCCGAAGGCGGCAGGCTCCGTGGCGTTCCGGTGACTATCGGCGGATCGAGTTATGCTCCGCCTCTTCCGATTGAACCTGATATTAAAGAAAGACTCCATGGCATCGTCTCTTCTGCAGGCTCCGACATAGACAAGGCGGTGGAGCTTTGCATGTATGTCATGAAAACGCAGGCATTTATAGACGGCAACAAGAGGGCGGCGGTTATCTTTGCCAACCACTATCTGATTTCCAAGGGGCAAGGGCTCCTGGTCGTGCCGGAAAAATATGTTTCGGATTTCAAAAAACTGCTCATCGAGTATTACGAGGGCGAAGATATAGGAACAATACGCGAATTTTTAAAAAATCACTGCTGGATACGTTGTTAGGCAGAAAGCTGCTCAAGTAATTCCCCGTAGACTTTCCTACATATATATGTTACAATACAAGGGATGAATACTATGCAAGACCGAAAAAACTGAATCAAAATTTTTCGGCGATAGTCTATGCAGGCTATCGCTGTTTGTATTGCAAGGAAACATAGGAGTCACACAGTGGGATTGATACTTTCAAAGTTCGGCGGCCGCTGCATCGGAGATGTAGAAGAGCTTGCCAAAATTAAAAATATAATACGAGGAGACATCGCCATCCCGGGCACCGCAGGCACAACCACACCAGACATCCCGGGCACCGCAGGCACGTCCGCTCCGGAGCGCCGCTACATAGTGGTTTCCGCGCCGGGCAAGCGCAGCGAAGAGGATCAAAAGATTACGGACCTGCTCTACCTCTGCTTCTCGAACATCGAGCACAACGTGCCGTACCAGCAGGTGTTTCAGGTGGTCTGCGAGCGCTTCCTCGCAATTGCTGCGGGGCTGGGCATCCGAATCGATCTGGCGGGCGAGTTTCTTGCCATCCAGAAAAAGATGGAGCACGGCGGCACTGAAGACTACATCGCCAGCCGCGGCGAGTACATAATGGCAAAGATTCTCGCGGCGTATCTGGACATGGACTTCGTCGACGCCGAAGGGCTGATTCTGTTCGACAAGTTCGGCCGCCTGATGGAAGAAGAGACTGACCGCGCCATTCGCGAAGAGCTCGAGAAGCACGAAACAGCAATCATTCCCGGCTTTTACGGTACACTTCCGGACGGCTCAATCAAGACCTTTGTAAGGGGCGGCAGTGACATTACCGGCGCACTTGTGGCAAAGGCGATGCATGCGGACGTTTACGAAAACTGGGGCGACAGAAGCGGCTTTTTGATGGCAGACCCTGCGATAGTCGAAAACCCTCGCCAGATAGAGCACATGACTTATGCGGAGCTCAGGGAGCTGTCTTATATCGGAAGCCCCATGATGCCGGAAGCATCAATCTTTCCGGTGCGCAGAGCAGGCATACCGCTTCACATCAGAAGCACCGAGGACCTTTCAAACCCCGGCACGCTGATTACAACCGAGCCGTCTGACATCAGATGTAAGGAAAGCGAGCTGACGGGAGTGGCAGGCAGTGCAAACTTCGCAGTATTTTCGGTGTTCCGCGGACTTCTGGGCGGCGAAAAGGGAGTGCTCCGCAAAATCCTGTCGGTATTCGAAGACTGGGACATCAGCGTGGAGCATGTGCCGAGCGGGATAGACAGCTTGTCCGTCATTGTCAGCGCAGATGCCGTAGAGGGCAAGGAAGACGAAATCGTGGATGAGCTTAGACGAAAGATTCGGCCGGAGAATGTGGTGGTCGAAAGAGTGGCGCTTATGAATGTAGTAGGCAGCGCATTCTATCACCGTCCGGGCTGTGCGGCAAAGACCATGACCGCGCTTGCAAAGGAAGGCATCAGCTTGCGCATGATAGACCAGGGCGCATCTGAAATCAACATCATACTCGGAGTGGCACCGGAGGAATTCGAAACTGCGGTGAGAGCCATATATAAAGCTTTTGAGGGGTAAAGGAGGCCCCGGACAGGAATGGAACATAGTATCGCCGTATACATAGTGGCCATAGTCGTACTCCTGATTTTTTCGGGATATTTCTCCGCGACAGAGACCGCTTTTACGTCGCTGAATCGCGTGAGACTGAAAAATGCCGCGTCTGACGGAGATTCGCGGGCCAGACTGGTGCTCGACCTTGCGGAGGAATTCGACAAGGTGCTTTCAACAATTCTGATAGGAAACAACATTGTAAACATCACAATGACAGCGGTTGCAACCGTGCTGTTTGTGGACCTGTACGGGTCGTACGGTGCTACGATTGCTACAATTGTGACCACGGTCATTGTGCTGATATTCGGTGAGATTTCGCCGAAATCCATAGCAAAGGAAAGGCCGGAAGCGTTTGCGAAGTTTGCTGCGCCGCTGCTGCGCGTGAACATGGTTATATTCACGCCGCTGACCTTTATCTTTAAAAAGTGGAAGGTGCTGATCACCAAAATCTTTAACCTCGAAGAAGACCACGGCATTACCGAGGAGGAGCTTCTCACGATGGTTGAAGAGGCTGAAACCGAGGGCGGCATCGACGAAGAGCAGTCGGAGCTCATACAAAATGCGATTGAGTTTAACGAGCTTGATGCGCTTGATGTACTGACGCCGAGAACGGATCTGGTTGCAATCGATATAGAAACCGAAGCCGAAGAGGTCGGGAAAATCTTTAAATATACAGGGTTTTCGAGACTGCCCGTGTACGAGGACGATCTCGACAATATCCTCGGCGTTATAAACCAGAAGGATTTCCACAACTTCGTGGTGGCTCAGGATAAAGGCATTTCGGATGTTATAAAGCCGGTCGTTTTCGTGGCGCCTTCGATGAAAATCGCAGCGCTTCTTAAAAAGCTGCAGACGGCAAAGTCGCACATGGCAATCATCGTTGACGAATACGGCGGCACGATGGGCA
>DGGP01000093.1:5664-6269 GCA_002392265.1 Firmicutes bacterium UBA3871
GCTCGTCGGCGAAATCTATGACGAGCACGACGGGATGGAAACGCAGGAAATCCTCGAGCTGCAGGACGGCAGCTATCGCATCCTCTGCTCGGCAAACCTAGACAAGATGTTTGACTACTTTGACGTATCGGCCGAAATGGATGTGACCACCGTAAACGGCTGGGTTGTGGTAGTCCTCGACAAGCTGCCGCAGGTCGGCGACACGTTCGACTACCGCATTGAAAACAAGGTATTCCACGTAAAGGTAACAAAGGCGGACGACCGCCGTGCAATTGAGATACACATGGTATTGGAAGAGCTGGCACCTGATGATGTGCCTGAAGAAGAACGAAAGGAAAAGGTGAATTAAATGGGATTAATGGAAAAAATATTTGGGGATCCGGGCGAAAAGCAGATTAAAAAGATTGACGCCGAGGTAGAGGCCGTACTGGCACTCGAGCCGGAGATGCAGGCCCTCTCCGACGAGGAGCTGCGCGCAAAAACAGCAGAGTTCAGAAAGAGATATGAAGAGGGCGAAAGCCTCGACGACATGATGGTAGAAGCCTTTGCCGTGTGCCGTGAGGCGGCGTGGAGGTCGCTTGGCATGAAGCATTTCAAGGTGCAGC
>DGGP01000151.1 GCA_002392265.1 Firmicutes bacterium UBA3871
GCTGAAAAGTTCCTCGACATCAAGTGCCGTATGGCAGGCTTCGCACCTAGCGCAGTTGTAATCGTAGCGACAGTAAGGGCACTGAAGTATCACGGCGGTGTTGCAAAGGCTGACCTCAATAATGAAAACCTCGAAGCACTGAAGAAGGGTATGCCAAACCTTCTCCAGCATGTAAAGAATATAAAGGATGTATTCGGGCTTCCTTGCGTGGTAGCTATCAATGCATTCCCTACCGATACAAAGGCAGAACTCGATATGGTCGAAGCAGAATGCAAAAAGCTGGGTGTAAATGTGGCACTTTCCGAAGTATGGGCAAAGGGCGGTGAAGGCGGCAAGGCGCTTGCTGAAGAAGTAGTAAGACTCTGCGAAGAGCCAAACAGCTTCAAGCAGTCCTACGATGTTAATGCGAGCATTATGGAAAAGCTCGAAACAATCTGCAAGAAGATTTACCACGCAGACGGCGTACAGCTGGTTGAAAATGCTCCAAAGCAGTTGAAGCAGCTCGAAGAGCTCGGATTTGGAAACCTGCCTATCTGCATGGCAAAGACACAGTATTCATTCTCTGATGATGCTTCACTTTTGGGCGCACCTTCCGGCTTTACCGTAAAGGTTAGAAACCTGAAGGTTTCGGCAGGAGCAGGCTTTATCGTAGCACTGACAGGTGATATTATGACTATGCCGGGACTTCCAAAGGTTCCTGCAGCTGAAAAGAGTGACGTAGATGAGAACGGAGTTATTTCCGGATTATTCTAGTATAGTATTGATGATAGGACTGCGGGCAGGGAAATCTCTGCTCGCAGTTTTGAAAAGCTTTGATTATAGCGGGAGAAAAGAATATGAAATTTGCTGATAAATCGTGTACGGATTTTGTAAACGTGCTTGCGTCAAAAGAGCCTGTACCGGGTGGCGGCGGTGCTTCCGCACTTGCAGGCGCCATAGGCATTGCTCTCGGCAGCATGGTTGGGTCGCTTACGCTCGGGAAAAAGAAATACGCAGATGTGGAGGACGACATTCGTGCGCTTATGGGAAAGGCGGACGATATCAGGGCACGAATGCTGAGGCTGATAGATCGCGATGCAGAAGTGTTCGAGCCGCTTGCAAAGGCTTACGGTATGCCAAAGGACACTCCCGAGGAAGCGGCCGAGAAGGCCCGCGTTATGGAGAGCGTGCTGAAGGATGCATGTGAGGTGCCGCTTGAAATAATGCGCGCAGCCTGCGATGCCCTGGAGGTCATCGCAGAGTTTGCCGCCAAAGGCAGCAAACTCGCCATCTCCGATGCCGGCTGCGCAGCTTCCGTATGCCGCGCCTCTCTCGAAGCCGCGGCCCTCAACGTGTTTATCAATACAAAGGCTATGGGAAACCGTGAAAGAGCCGAAGAGATAAACCGCGAGGCTAATCAGATGCTGGATACTTACAGAGCAAAAGCAGATGCAATCTACAGCGATGTCCGCAGCAGGTTTTAAATAAAGAAAAGAAAAAATACAGAAAACGTAAAGAATATGATATAATGTTCTTGTGCCCCGAGGCAGGCGCCTCGGGGCACATTTCAATTTATGGATAAAACCCGCCGGAGCCGCGAGCCGCGAAAAGCGAAAAGCGGAAAGCGGCGGAAAATGTAAAAGAATAACTAACGAAAGGCAAAGAAATGAAAAAAATTGCAGTAATCGGCGCAGGCAGCTGGGGAACAGCCCTTGCACTTACACTTGGCAGAAACGGCCATCAGGTTCGCATCTGGGATGTGGATGAAGGGCACGTCAGAAATCTTCAGGCGCAAAAGGTAAACAACAGGTATTTACCTAACTGCCCGTTCGTAGGCGATATGGAGGCAGTGCTTGATATAAAGGATGCGGTAGAAGGCGCTTATATGGTGCTTTTCGTTGCACCGGCGCAGCATTTCAGAAGCGCTCTTTCCAGTGCAATGCCGTACCTCACAAAGGATATGCTCATTGTTAATGCTGCAAAGGGTATCGAGCAAAAGAGTCTGATGACTATTTCTCAGATTGCGCATGAAATGATTCCCGACGCGAAATATGCAATGCTTTCGGGTCCATCGCATGCAGAGGAAGTCGGCATCCGTATGCCGACCACAGTAGCCGCTGCTTCAAAGGATCAGGCAGTTGCAAAGGCAGTTCAGGACGCATTCATGAATGATTACTTCAGAGTATACACAAATGACGATGTCATCGGTACCGAAATCGGCGCAGCAATGAAGAACATTATCGCTCTCGGCGCCGGCATCACCGACGGAATGGGCTATGGCGACAACACAAAGGCCGCTATGATGACCAGAGGAATCGTTGAAATCACACGCCTTGGTGTAGCTCTCGGCGCAAAGCCGGAAACCTTCACGGGCCTTGCAGGCATGGGCGATTTGATTGTAACCTGCATTTCGCAGCACTCCAGAAACCGCCGCTGCGGTCTGATGATCGGTGCCGGTGAAGACCCAAAGGTTGCAACCAAAAAGGTCGGAATGGTAGTAGAGGGTATGTACACAACTGAAGCCGCGCATGAGCTCGCAAAGAAGCTTGGCGTTGATATGCCTATCACCGAAGCAATTTACGAAGTCATAAACGGACGGATGGATGCCCATGACGCCGTGGATATGCTGATGATGCGCAAACGCGGCTCGGAAAGAGTATAAAGAGTATAGAATGAAAACACTTTACATAGACTGCAGAAACGGAATATGCTCGGATATGGTGCTTTCGGCACTGCGCGGCCTCGGAATCGATATAGATCCCGAGGAAATCACCGCAAAGGTGTGCGAAGCCTATAACAGCGGGCACTCACACAGCCATTCGCACGACCACGAGCACGAGCACGGCCACTATGGCTACATGGATATAAGCCGCATAATCGCGACCTCCGGCCTCCCCGAGAAGGCACAGGAAATCGCTCAGGACATCTACCGCACCATCGCAAAGGCGGAAGCCAATGTCCACGGAGCCACACTTTCAAGCGTTCACTTCCACGAGGTCGGCAGACCCGAGGCTGTAGGCAATATCCTCAGCATCGCAGCCTGCATCAGCACGCTATCGCCGGACCGCATCATCTGCTCTGAGGTTCACGACGGGCAGGGCGAAATCGAGTGCAGCCACGGGATTATTCCTGTGCCTGTGCCTGCGGTGCGCGCCATCATGGAGTCGAAAGAATCGGCCGCGCAGGGGCACACTTACATAACCGAAGATGTCAGCACAGAGCTGGTAACGCCGTCAGGTCTCGGAATACTGGTGGGGCTGGGCGCAGCTGAGGCGGAATATCCAAAAGAAGCCTCCGTCATAGCCCGTGCAACCGGCTACGGAAGCCGGGACACAGGCCGCGGAGGCCTCGAAATGACGCTGCTGGAGGAATAGGATATCAAAGCTTATACAAAAAGCTCGTCTATTGAATACAGTGCAGCCTTACCTGCCATGAAAATTTTGCTGCCTTCTCTGCGGCAGTAGAGTGTTCCACCACGTTTTGACGCCTGGAACGCCACCAGCTCGTCCTTGCCGAGCAAATCTGCCCAGTAAGGAATGATGTGGCAGTGACCGGAGCCGCAGACCGGATCTTCGGCCACGGAGAGCTTCGGGGCAAAGCTGCGCGAAACACAGTCCTCGTCCTTGCCTTTGGCGGTCACGTGGACAAGCAGGCCGTCGATTTGCTTTATCTTTTCAAGGTCGGGTGTAAGCTCACGCACTGTCTTTTCATTGTCAAGAACACAGAGCAGATCTCGTGCGATGTAGGCTTCCTTGATGGAAGCGCCTACGGCATCCTCCATGGCAGAGGTTACTTCTACCGGCTTCAGGTCGTATGCCGGGAACTCCATCTCATAAAGATCACCCTTCCTTTTAACAATCAGATCGCCGCTCAGCGTGGTAAATACCACCTGCTGGGCGGTTTTTTCATAATAGTTCAGCAGAACAAATGCAGTTCCTAATGTAGCGTGGCCGCAGAGGTCAATTTCCCCACCGGGAGTAAACCAGCGCAGGTGCCACTTTTCTCCTTCCTTTACGGTGAATGCCGTCTCTGAAAAATTGTTTTCTCTGGTGATGCTCATCATGAGCTCTTCGGACAGCCAGTTATCCAGCACGCAGACAGCGGCCTGATTGCCGTGGAACACCTGGTCGGTAAATGCATCAACTACATATTGTTTCATGGTCTTATTCTCCCTTTCATATCTTTCGATTTTCTGATTACGTTAAATAATCGACGTCGTTGGCCTGACGTTAAACTCTGCGCAGAGCGCATCATACTGGGCCGCTGCCTTTTTTGCGCGGAAATCGCGCGCGTTTTGAACGCCATCTGCGCCGCACGCTGCACCTGCACCCTTGCGAATTGCCTTTATCATTATGTTTCTCGCAGTGTGCTCGAGCGATGTGAACTCAATCATATCGACATCATAGCCGCGGGATTCGAGGCGGAGACCCCTCAGACCATCGGTAAGAATTTCCGTAAAACGCTCGTTTAGTATGCCATGCCTCAGCATCGGCTGCATGAGCGGATTTTTTATTTGCCTGAAAAGCTCGTGCTGGCAACACGGAACCGACAGGATGATTCTGCTGCCCCACTTTACCGCATTCGAGAGCGCATAATCCGTCGCAGTATCGCAGGCATGAAGCGTTACAACCATGTCTGCACCGTCGCTTTCAAAGTCTGCGATGTCACCGTGCATGAATGTAAGCCCGTCGTAGCCAAGCTTTTTCGCAACGCCGCCGCAAAACTCTATGACATCCTCTTTGAGGTCGAGGCCGATGACTTCAACATCCATTCCGCGCCGGATTTTCAGATACCAGTACAGCGCAAAAGTCAGATAAGCCTTGCCGCATCCAAAGTCTATGACTCTGAACGGACTGCTTTCGCCGGCCACAGCGGCGGTAACGCCACTTCCTGCTGCAGCTCCGAGGGACTTGAGCGAGTCGGCCACGATTTCGAGATACCTGTTAATCTGGCGAAATTTCGCATAGCTTTTCTTGAAAACCATGCCGGCGCTGTCCATTACGCCCAGCTCGATTAAAAAGTCGCAGGGTACGCCGTCCGGTATGATATAGTTCTTTGCGCGGTTGTGCGCCAGAACCTTGCGGGGATCAATCTTCCCACTGACCGCATTGCCGCTCGGACCGCCCGCAACCCTTTTTCCCGTGGATTTTCTGATAATCCTGGGATTATCGGGCTTTGCCGCGAGCACCTGCACCTCTTCAAACGGCGAAATGCTGTTTATCTGTTTGAACCAGTCGCTGATATATTCCAGCGAAAGAGCAATTGCGCGGTCCTTGTCCACGTTTTCATGAAGGACCTTTTTCTCGCTTGCAAGCTCAATTTGAAATGCGAGATTACCATGCAGCGCCACAGGCCTCATGGTAATTCTTTTATATGGAACACTTTTGTTTCTGGCTGCGCTGAAGACCAGCTTTTCAAGGTCGGCAGTCAGTATTTCTTCAAGCAGTGCCCTGATTTTGTCCATATAAACCTCCGACTGTACAAGTCACAATAAACTGTACAAGTCACAATAACAAGTACGATTTTAGTACGATTAATTATACCATAACTATTGAAAAATAGTAAACTCTAACATATAATAGACTAGATATAGACTTTAAAATGAAAATCTCTGTTTTATTAGAGTGAGGGCTACTAAAAATGTTGAAAATTGGTGAGTTTTCAAGCATAACAGGGATAAGCGTGGGCACACTCAGAAATTATGACCGTCAGGGCATATTAGTGCCTGCATTGACTGATGAGAAAACAGGATACAGATATTATTCTCAGGAGCAGATTCCGCTTGCCCACAGAATACAGATCTTCAAAGATGTGGGGTTTTCCCTAAAGGAGATCCCTGCACTTAACGCATTTTCACCTATGGAAGTGCGTTTCATGATCAGTATGAAGATTGTTGAAAAGCAGGCTGAGGCTTCTGCCATTCAGGAACAAATCCAGAGGATGAAGCAGGCTCAGGAGGACTATAATCTGTACGCAGAGCATTCCTTCTCCATATCGAGAGAGTGGGTGCCTGCCAGAACTGTTGTATCACTCAAGGCAAATCTCCGCAGTGAAGGCGGAGAAGCAGCGCTTTACAAAAGTATGCTTGAGGTATGCGAGAGCTGCAATTTGAGGCTGCTCTACGGACAACCGGTAATTGCGATTACGCACAGCGCGGATCACGTTTACAGCATATACAGTACGGAACTGCAGATTCCCGTTAGCGAGCCGGCAGGCAGCACGGGCGTTTTGGAGTTTAAAAAACTGCCTGAAATCGAGGTCGCTCAGGTTAAATTCAAAGGAGCACCGGATGAACTCGGACAGGTGGATAAATTTGTGGCCAGATATACAGACAGCATAGGATATCAGGTTTCGGGTGCACCGATGAGGCCGATTGGCATAGTGGGACAAGACGGCCTGGAGCCGGTGCCGGAGGCAGAACTAAAGATATATCAATATCCGATTGTCTCTATGTATGATGAATAAATAAACTAAAGCAAAAGAGGCGAATTAAATTGGCAAATGAAAAAAAGATTATTAACATAGCGGTAATCGCTCATGTTGATGCAGGAAAGTCCACCCTCGTGGATGCATTCCTCAATCAGAGCGGTGTTTTCCGCGAAAACGAAGCAGTTGTGGATTGCGTAATGGATTCCGACGATATCGAAAGAGAAAGAGGAATCACAATCTATTCAAAGAACTGCTCAGTAATGTACAAGGACTACAAAATTAATATTGTAGATACTCCGGGACATGCGGATTTCTCGTCCGAGGTAGAGCGTATCATGAAGACAGTGGACACCGTAATATTACTCGTAGACTCGTCCGAAGGACCTATGCCGCAGACCAGATTTGTACTAAAAAAGTCACTCGAGCAGGGCATAAACCCTATCCTTTTAATTAACAAAATCGACAAAAAGGATGCCCGCATCGACGAGGTTGTTGACGAGGTTTACGAGCTTTTTATGGACCTCGAGGCAAACGACAAGCAGCTGGACTTCCCGATTCTTTACGGAATCGCGCGCCAGGGCATCGTAGTATACGATCCTGCTGAGGTGGCAGGCATCGAAATCGGCACAGGCGAAAACAAAATCAGAAAGAACACAGCGGGCGGCATGGGAAATCTCAACATCAATCCGCTGTTTGAAACCATAGTAAAGCACTGCGAGGCTTATCCGGACAGAGACAGTGAGCCTCTGCAGCTGCAGGTCAGCACGCTCGGATACGATGACTATATCGGCAGACTCGGTATCGGAAGAATCACTCGAGGCAAAATAAAAGAAGCGCAAATGGTCTCTGTAACAAGATCAGATGGCAGCGTTACTAAAAACAAGATCAATCAGATCTTCGTATACAGAGGTCTGAGCCGCACAGTAACGGCAGAAGCCGGATCCGGCGATATCGTAGTAGTCTCCGGAATACCAGACATCTCCATCGGAGATACCATATGTGACCCGGATCATCCGGAGTCGCTCGGCACAATCAGCATTGAAGAGCCTACACTCTCGATGAACTTCATGGTAAACACTTCGCCATTTGCCGGCAAAGTGGGCAAGTATGTAACATCAAGGCATATAAAGGACAGACTTGAGAAAGAGCTCGAAGTCAATGTAGGTCTGATCGTGGAAGAGACTGAGAGCACGGACTGCTTCAAGGTCTCCGGAAGAGGGGAACTGCACCTGTCCATCCTGATCGAGAATATGCGCCGCGAAGGATATGAATTTGCGGTCAGCAAGGCAGAAGTCATTTACAAGACAGACGGCAGCGGAAAACCGCTTGAGCCGATGGAGAGAGTATATGTAGACGTGCCGGATGAGTACGCCGGCGCAGTCATCCAGAAGCTTTCCGCCAGAAAGGGTGAGCTGCAGAGCATGAATCC
>DGGP01000085.1 GCA_002392265.1 Firmicutes bacterium UBA3871
CACGCGGCGTGTTCAAAAAGGACGGAATCACACCGACTGTGGGCGATGATGTTGAAATCGAGCTTCAGCGAGGCAGTGACGGCTTTCTGACAAAGGTTTATGAGAGAAAGAACATCTTTATCCGTCCGCCGATTGCAAACGTCGATACAATTGTGGTTGTCGTCGCTGCGGCAAATCCCGAGCCGAGCTTTCAGATCATTGACAAGTTCCTTGTGATGGCTGAAAGAGAGCATGTAAACATAGTCCTTTGCATAAATAAAATCGATCTGGCGGATGAGAAGACTCTGAAAAAGTTTCACGATATTTACGACAATATCTATGAAACGCACTACATCAGCGCAAAGGCGGGAGAGAGCGTTTCAAAGCTCGAGCAGTCGCTTTCGGGCGGCAGATTCGCTCTGGCAGGTCCTTCGGGAGTCGGTAAATCCACGCTGGTTAATGCGCTCTGCGGCGCAGGCATGGAAACCGGCGAGGTCAGCAGAAAGACCGGGCGCGGCAAGCAGACCACCAGGCACACCGAAATATTTACGCTGAGAAGCGGCGGCATGATATTCGACACGCCGGGCTTTACATCCTTCAAGGTTCTGGAAGCCGACGCTGACGAGCTGCAGCACCTCTACCCCGAAATGCAGCCATACCTCGGCGGGTGCAGATACGATAACTGCAAGCACTTAAAGGAACCGGGCTGCACGGTTCGCGATGCGGCGGAGGCAGGAAAAATCCATCCTTCGCGCTACGAATCCTATGTATACCAAATGAATGAAATCTCCGAAAGAGAAAGGAAGAAATACTAATGAACAGACTGGCGCCATCAATATTATCGGCTGACTTTTCGAGACTGGGCGAGCATGTAGCCGAAATTGAAAAGGGAGGAGCAGGCATAATCCATGTGGATGCAATGGACGGACATTTTGTCCCGAACATCAGCTTTGGCGCAGCGGTAATGAAGTCGCTCGCCGGAAAGACAAAGCTGCCCTTTGATGTGCACCTGATGATAACCGACCCGGATAAATACGCACCGGAGTTTGTAACTCCGCAGACCGAATATATCACCATTCACCAGGAAGCATGCGTGCACCTGCACCGCAGCATCCAGGCGGTAAAGGCACTCGGCGTAAAGGCAGGCGTGGCGCTCAATCCGGCGACACCTGTTTCGTCTCTTGAGTGCGTGCTTTCCGATGTCGATATGGTCCTCATCATGAGCGTAAATCCGGGCTTTGGCGGACAGAAGTTCATCCCTGTGGCACTTGAAAAGGTGAGACAGCTTTCTGAAATGAAAAAGGCGCGCGGTCTTTGCTTTGACATAGAGGTCGACGGCGGCGTAACCCTCGAAAACGCTGCGGAGGTTGCGGGCGCGGGAGCAAATCTGCTGGTTGCGGGCTCTGCGGTGTTCAAGGCAGATGATATCCCTGAAAGATGCAGGGCATTTAATGAGATAATAAGAGGATAAAATGTATTTACGTGTCGGCAGGCAGCCGACACGTTTTTTATTGCTTTCGGAAAGACATCGTCAGACCTGTCCCCATGTTAGCGTTGACAAAATATGGAAACGATAGTATAAAATGGTTAGAACAAATAATTGCTAAAGCTTATCTGAAAACGAAAAGAAAAAAGGAGGTACAGGGATGAACTTTGATGAATTTGTTTGTTATGCAAAAGAGCATATCCTCGATCTTGATCCGGAGCTAAAGGAAAAAGCAAAGGTAAAGGTCAGCAGCTACTTGAAGAATAACGGAAAAAAAGTAACGGCACTGTCCATATTCGAGGGAGACGGCAATGTCAGTCCGACAATCAGGCTCGAGGACCATTTTGAGTGCTACAAGGATGGAAAGAGTCTTTACGACTGTATGGATGACATGCTCTCGATTTACCGGGAATACAGGCTGGGAGAGTTTGACATCAGCTGTTATATCGATGATTTCGAAAGGGCTGCACCGCATCTCATAATAAAGCTGCTGGGAATCGAAAAGAATAAAGAGCTGCTTGAAAAAATGCCTCATTATGTGTTCGGTGATTTGGCGGTAACCTTTTCAATATGCATCA
The DNA here is from genome assembly GCA_002392265.1 of Firmicutes bacterium UBA3871. Classification (GTDB taxonomy): domain Bacteria; phylum Bacillota; class Clostridia; order Peptostreptococcales; family Anaerovoracaceae; genus UBA3871. Next base: position 2,044 of record DGGP01000085.1, read on the forward strand.
GGGATAAATTCGGAAAGGGTGGTATCGCTGTAACAAACTCGATATTTAAAGGCTGGGGCATCGATATCGAAAAAATGCTCGAGGCAGCCTTTAACAACATGCAGGAAAATGACAGTGTCGTGATTTTTCCTTTCGACCCGATTTCAATAATGGAAAGCAGGAATGAAAGAATGTGCCGGGGCATTCCGGATATTGAAGAGGGGTATCCTTATATTCTGTCAAACATCGATGGGATTTTTGGAGCCTCATCACTTCTGCGGCTCGACATACTGCAGAGCTTTGCGGATAAATCCGGCCATAACATCTATGTCCTGCCGCTATCAATCGATGAATGTCTGCTGATTCAGGATGACGGAAAAAGCGAGGCGGAAACGCTCAGACAGATACTCTCAGATATAAACCGTGATGTGAATCCTCAGGAATATGTCCTTTCAAACAGTGTTTACTATTACGATCGAAAGCACCATCAGCTGAGCAATTCGGCCTGCAGTCATCCGATGATTCTAATGAAGGCGGGTGAAAACTATGAGGCCGGCTAGATTAAAGCCATTTCTCGGCATTCTGATTTTGGTGCTTGCGGCTGCGGGGATGTATTTCTGGGAGACGCAGGGCAGAGCAAGGCTGCTCACTGCGGAGGCAGTTACCGTAAGGTGCGAGGTTGCAGCAGGTGAAGTAATAACCGCAGGAATGCTGGAAACGACTGCTTATTTTCGCGAAAACATTGCGGGCGGAGCTTTCCTTCCGGGTGAGGAAGCACTTGCGGTGGGACAGCTTGCAAGGGTGGACCTTCACAGCGGCATGCAGCTTAACAGGGCCTGCCTGAGAACGCCAAAGGAGAGCGGGGCGGACAAGTCCTGCTTTGCGATAAGCTCGCTCGACATGGCACATTTCAGCCAGTCTCTCCGCGCGGGCGATACAGTGGAGCTTCTTACGGAGGATGCGGCTGTGACGCTTGGCAGATACAAGGTGGCTTATGTCAGAGACGACAAGGGACGCCCGATTACAGAGCTTGACGGCAGGCAGGGCAGCGATTTCTTAAGGCGCGGCGAGAGTACGGGCGAAATAGCCGAAATAGAGATTATCACAAATGTCATGGAGTACAGGAGAATCCTGGAGTATATAAACAGTCCCGCAAGGCTTGTCGTAGTGCAGGTAAGTGAGGACAAAGGAGGGGAAGAAATTTGAGAGGAGTGTATGCCTTTCACGGCTGTGACAGTAAATGCGGCGTGACGATGGTGGCTCAGTCTGCGGCACAACAGCTTGCTGCGGCAAACAGGGACAAATCTGTTTTGCTTATTTCGCTTTGCGGCAGACGAAACAGCCAGTATGTCAGAAAGGAAGCCGCATCGATAGATGAATACAGGGACAGAATAGGAGCAGAGGTCGACCTCAAAAGAAGTGAGCTTGAAAACAGAAAAATAGCGGAAAATCTGTACTATATCGACGGAATCGAAAAGGAGGAAGAAGGAAGATTCTATTTTCCGGAGATGACGATTGCGTTCTTAAAGAAAATGAAGGAGCAGTTCGATTACATCATAATAGATACAGGCAGCGAAATGGACAATGGGCTTACTGTGGGCGGACTGATGGGCGCCGAGCTTAATTTTATGGTGCTGGCGCAAAACGATGCCTGCCTTGAAAGATACAGAAAGCTGAGAAAGCTTTACGACGCGCTGAGCTTTAGCTTTGATGTCTATGTCATAAACAAGTTTAGAGACAGGGATGTCTACAGTCTCAGCTACATAAAAAAACATATTATAAACAGCTACAAGGAGGTCTTTACAATATGCGACACAGGCAGGGCGCGTGAGGCGGAGTTTGAGCGCAGGACCTTTACCGAAATGAAGGACAGAAGGTTTTCTGACGGGATTGGCAGACTGGTTGCCCGAATAGAGAAATCCTCCGGAATAGGAGCGTGAAATGGCGGAGTTTATCTTGAGCGAATGGATGAAGGAATCGGGCGGAGCCGGAGCTGCAGAGTCGGGAAGAGGAGACACAGCCTTTTCAGAGGTTTTGGGGAATATCGAAAACAGGTTCCGCAAGGAGTGGGAGGAGAGTGATTCCCGCGAGAATCTTTTAAATCTGCAAAAAAAGGCGATTATGGGCTGCAAAAGGGAAAAAGAATATTTCCTTGCAAAGATCAGATCGTATTTCAAAGAGCAGGAAATCGGCTATATAGACTATCCGGATTGGTATTCTTCACCGGAGGAAGCTGTATATCACGAGCTTTGGGGACTGGCAGGAATGGCTGAATGGTTTTCCGATGCGTGGATGGAATCGAGCTCCGCAAAGATAATAGGCGATCGGATTTTTTTTATGAAGGGCGGCAGAATGGTGAAGATGCCGCAGAGCATAGGGAAAGAGAGGCGTAATCAGCTGATCAGGGCACTGCTTTTAAACAGTCCGCATGAAAAAACAGGTGAAGATTACTACGAGGTTTACATGGTAGACGGAACCCGTGTTACAGCCTTTAGGAACGGAGTGGTAAAGGATGGGGAGGACATAATTATCTTCAGACGCTATGTGGTGCAGTGCTATACCTTTGAGGAGCAGGCAATGCGCGGAACGATAGACCCTTATGCGATAGAGAGCTTTGAAGAAATGGTAAGGAGAGGAGTTTCGGTCGCATTTGTCGGTGAAATAAGGAGCGGGAAGACGACCTTCCTTTCCACGTGGCAAAGCTACGAAGACCCTGGGCTTGAGGGGGTTCTTGTGGAAACAGATCCCGAAATACCGATTAGAAGGCTGATGCCGGATGCTCCGATTGTACAGATTCTTGCCGACGGAGAAAAGATGGAAAATATAGTAAAGAGTCTGATGCGTTCGGATGCGCAGTATTTCTGCTTTGGCGAAGCGAGAGATGCAGTGGCGCTGAATACCGCACTGAGAATTTCGGAGCGGGGCGGAAGGAGAATGAAGATGACCTTTCATATAACAAACCCCTTTGATTTTCCTTTTGATGTGGCAAACGAAATAGTGATGAAATACGGTGGCTCTGTGGCGGACCACGCTCTTCGCGCTGCGAGTGCGTTTGAATTTATTTTCCATTTCGGATCCGGCAAAAATCCGGCAGAAAAGAGACTGCTGGGAATATATGAAATGGATGCGGACAAGGCAAAGCGGCGAATAGAAATCAGGTGCAGATGTCTTTACGATGAGGAAAGCGAAAGCTGGATATATGATGAAAAGATACTGCCTGCAAAGCTGTTTGAGCTGGGCGCGGCTGCAGCCGGAAATGAGGTGTGAAAAGAGGTAATTGAGTAAGTATGGAGAAAATATTAGTGGTTAATATTTGCCTGTATGCCCTTGCCGGGGCAGGACTGTTTATTATCTGCGAGGACAGCTTCGGGCTGCTTTTACGGGTAATTCGGACCGGGGTCAGACTCAGGCGCAGGAAAGAGGCAGGCAGCAGGGCGAGCAGGTTCGGAATAATAGAAAAGGCTGACAAGCTCACCGCGGCAGCGCTGGGTGTAAAAAACGGAGGCCGAAAGCTGGCAGGACTGTCGGCTCTGCTCTTTGTCTCTGCAGCCCTGGCTGCCCGGGAATACATGAGCATAGGGGCGGCATTTACCGTTTCGTGCATGACGGCATCCGTGCCTGTGCTGTTTCTGCAGCTGAGACTCACAGACCGCAGAAACGAAGGCTCACAGGAAGGCGAGGCATTTATTGCCGAACTGATAACGGTCTACAAGCTGTCGGGGTGCAGAATCGACCGCGCGCTTGAAGCCTTGACCTCAAGGAGTGGTGAGCGGGGAATCAGAGTCTGCAAAAGGCTCTGCGAGGATGTGCTGTCGAAAATGAGACAGACGGGGAGCAGTGAAAATCTGCTTGGCTGTGCCGAAGGATTTGCTTACGGCATAGGCACGAAGTGGGCAGAGCTTGCTGCTTATGCGATAGGCATGGCCGCTGCAGACGGGACGGACATATCGGCCTGTCTTGAGGATGTCATGATGCAGCTTCGCGAGGCGAGAAGCCTTGCGGAGGGCAGGAGAAGGCTGAACGGCGAGGCGGGCAGAATAGTGATGCTGATGGTGCCTGCAGCTTATGCGATAACGCTGCTTTTTTCGGTGAAGGTGCTTGGCGTGGAGCTTGTGGAGATTCTGAGGAATCAGTTCTGCACTACGGTGGGGCTGGCGCTTTTCTTTGGGATAGTGTTTGCCTTTCTTGTGAATCTGCTGTTGCTTTCGGCTGTGCGACATGCGCAGTTTGATTACTAGTCATTGGAGGAAAGAGAATGAAAGGGGTTTACGTTTATGCGCTTTTGTATGCGATGCTTGTGGTCGGGTTTTATCTTTGCGGATTTGTAAGGATTGGCGGCGGCGCTTCGGGCAGGCTGAAACGGCAGAGCACCTACTGCCTGAAAAAGGGGGCGCTGTCCGTAAAAGAAAAGGCGTTTGCATCAAAGCCGGCAAAGCAGATTAAAGCGGGCAGAGTGCAGCAGGAAATATGCGATGGTCTGTCTGTGCTGCGGAATCTGATCAGCGCAGGCGGCGGGATTACGGGAGATACGGTGCTGGTAAAGCTGGCCGCAAGAGGCGGCGCTTTGGAGCCCGTATACCTGAGGATGCTGGCGATGCAAAGGCTCGGCAGGACTGAAGAGGCGGCGGATTGCATGAAGGATTATTCGGATATGCCGCTGGCGCTCGAATATGCCTTGATTCTGGCGAGGTGGGATATGACCGATCATGATGCATTGCGAGAGACTGTTATAACATTTCAAAGGAGTATCAGGCAGTCGCGCGAAACGGCATCAAAGCGCAGAGATGAGATAGTCAGCGATCTGATTTATGTGCCGGCAATTTTGAATGTAATGTTGATTTTTGTTAATTTTATTTATGTAGGATATTTTTTGGAGCAGAGGGAAATGCTAATGGAAATATTCGGATAGGAGGTAAAGGGTGAAGCAGGTAATAGTACTGATTTCAAGCATTGCACTGGGAGTTGCGATAGCGACGCTGGTTGTGGGATTAAGGACGCAGGCTGCGGACATAGTCGGGATTGCCGTAAACCAGATAGGAACGCTCGGACGGAGCCTGTAAAAGACTAGGGCGATATGGCGGTGATATGAATGAAGGATTGTATAGTTTTGATGGCGAGCATCACGCTGGGAGTGTTTATTTATGCGCTGATTGCAGGTTCGGGGGACGGAACCGTGATTTCGGCGATGTCGGATGCCTGGCGTGAAGGGCTCGATGCCAGAAATGTTTTCGGGGTATGAGAGGGGCGAAAAAGAGGTGTGACGTAACGAAAAGGAGCGTGGAAAAAGGATGAGAGATTTGATTGTAATGATGGGGATACTGCCGCTTTTGATGGTTTTTGTGATGCAGCAGGCCGCGGATTTTAAGAGCGGTGAAAGCCTTGAGACCATCAGGAGTCTGGTGTATGCGGCAAAGGAAGCTGCGCGCATGGAGGGAGGCTTTTCGGGCGAGCTCAAGACCGGGCTTGCGCACGATATTGAGGAGAGACTCGGCCTCGAAAGCGGCAGTGTCAGTGTGGAGGCAAGGGCGGCGGCGGGCAGCGTCGGCAGGTATGACGCTGACAGCAGAATCGAATATGTGGTGCGCGTCAGAATGAAGAATGTTATGGCAGGGGGCGAATTGATGGGAATAGATGAAGAGGACAATTTCAGAACCTACGTCATAGACAGTTTTACGACGAGCGAATACGTGGGAGGATACTAGGATGAAACCGCTTTTAATCTTTTTGGCGCTTTTGATGGTTTTTGTGATGATGCTCAGCTTTAATGCCGATTTGATGCGCTACAGCGACGAGGCGGCCGGCCTCAAGGAGGCCGCAGGCGAATGCGCCGCTGCGGCGGCGCTTTCGCTTGAGCCGGCGGCGTACGCCGGCGGCCGCCTCGTTTTTGACCGGTGCGAGGCGGCAAACCGTGCGATGGAAGCATTCGATTGGTATCTTGATAAAATGTGCAGGGTCAGGGTTACCGGCACATATTTGGTTATGAAGGGGCACGATGATTCGGGCGACTGGTGGTTTGAAGCCGGCAGCGCCGGAGATACCGGAAATGGCGGGAGTGACGGCAGTATTGGCAGTTTAGGTAGTTTAGGCAGTATCGCGGCCTTTAATGCCGACAGCGACTGCTTCGTCACGGTGTGCCTGTATATTAAAACTGAAAATCTATTCTCGGTAGCAGGGATTAATATGTCGGAAATATGCAGGGCATCGTCATATGAGCTGAAAACAGCGCCCGAAAGGTTTGACTTTTCGGGCGCCTTGCTATAAAATGTAATGATAGAGTATTATGCGATTAGTGTATGCTCTATATGGAGAATCAATAATAATATTTATAATCTGTTAGGAGAACAAAAATGGCTATTGAAAAGATTAATTTTGCAGATGAGAAGGTAAGGCATGATTTCAGGCATACTGCTTCTCATGTAATGGCTCAGGCTATAAAGCATATCTGGCCTGAAGCAAAGCTGGCCATCGGTCCGGCTATTGAAAACGGTTTTTACTATGACATCGATTTAGAGCACAGATTTACCGAAGAAGATTTCCCAAAGATTCAAAAGGAAATGAAGAAAATCGTGCAGGCAAACTATCCTCTCGAGAGATTCGAGCTGCCCAGAGCCGAGGCGCTGAAGTGGGCAGAGGAAGCAGGCGAGCCTTACAAGGTAGAGCTCATCAACGACCTTCCTGAGGATGCCATCATTTCATTCTACAAGCAGGGTGACTTCACAGACCTCTGCGCAGGCCCTCATATGCCTTCAACAGGATATATAAAGGCCTTCAAAATCATGTCTGTAGCAGGTGCATACTGGAGAGGCGATTCAAACAGACAGATGCTTCAAAGACTCTATGCTACAGCTTTCCCTACTCAGGAAGAGCTCGACGAATATGTAAACATGCTCGAAGAGGCTAAAAAAAGAGACCACCGCAAGATTGGCAGAGAAATGAACCTCTTTGCATTCCGCGATGAAGCTCCGGGCTTTCCATTCTATCTGCCAAACGGCATGATCCTCAGAAATGCGTTAATCGATTTCTGGCGTCAGATCCACAAGGAATGGGGCTATGTTGAAATCTCCACACCACAGATTATGAAACGAACACTTTGGGAGACCTCCGGTCACTGGGATCACTACAAAGATAATATGT
>DGGP01000054.1 GCA_002392265.1 Firmicutes bacterium UBA3871
CAAGCAGAACCTTCCTCTTGAAAGATCAGAGGTCTCCAGAGAAGAGGCTCTCAAGTTCTTCAAGGAGAGAAATCAGGACTACAAGGTGGAACTGATCAATGACCTTCCGGAGGATGAGATCATCTCCATGTATACCCAGGGAGATTTCACAGACCTCTGCGCAGGACCCCACATGGAGTCCACCGGTCAGATCAAGGCTGTCAAGCTCATGTCTGTTGCAGGAGCATACTGGAGAGGAGACTCCTCAAGACCCATGCTCCAGAGGATCTATGCTACAGCATTTCCTTCACAGGAGGAACTGGATGCCTACGTGAACATGCTGGAAGAAGCCAAGAAGAGAGACCACAGGAAAATCGGCAAGGAGATGAGGCTCTACATGTTCAGCGACGAGGCTCCCGGCTTCCCGTTCTATCTTCCAAACGGCATGATCATGAGAAACGAACTTGTGGAATACTGGCGTGAGGTCCACAAGAGATACGGATATACAGAAATCATGACTCCTCAGATCATGAAGAGGACTCTTTGGGAGACTTCCGGACACTGGGATCACTACAAAGAGAATATGTATACAACAGTTATCGACGAAGAAGACTATGCTATCAAGCCTATGAACTGCCCTGGCTCAATTCTGGTTTATGACCTCGAGCCGCGTTCATACCGCGACCTGCCGCTTCGTTACGGCGAGCTGGGTCTCGTTCACAGACACGAGCTTTCAGGCGCGCTCCACGGAATGTTCCGTGTACGCTGCTTCACTCAGGACGATGCACACATCCTGCTCGCAAAGGAACAGATAAAGGACGAAGTAACCCGCATAGCACAGCTCTTTGATCAGGTTTACGAAATGTTCGGAATGGAGTACACCATCTTCCTTTCAACAATGCCTGAAGACCACATCGGCTCCGTTGATGACTGGAAAAAGGCAGAAGCAGCTCTCGCTGATGCAATTACATCACTCGGCAAGGAATACACAATCAACCCGGGTGACGGCGCATTCTATGGTCCAAAGCTCGACTTCCAGCTGAAAGACTCACTCGGCCGCACATGGCAGTGCGGAACTATTCAGCTCGACTACCAGCTGCCGGGCAGATTTAACATCGAATACACAGGCTCCGACGGACAGAAGCACACTCCTGTAATGATTCACAGAGTAGTATTCGGTTCCATCGAAAGATTTATAGGCGTACTCACAGAGCACACAGCAGGAAAGTTCCCGCTCTGGCTCGCACCTGTTCAGGTAAAGCTCCTTACCGTAACCGAAAAGTTCACACCTTTCGCACAGGAGGTAAAGAAGCAGCTTGAAGAAAAGGGACTCAGAGTAGAGCTCGACGATCGCAACGAAAAGCTCGGCTACAAGCTCAGAGAAGCTCGTAATGCTCGCGACAACTACATCTGCGTTATCGGTGAGCAGGAGGCTGAAAACCGCACATTATCCGTTCGCTCCAGCAAGGCAGGAGAGCTCGGCACAATGAGCATCGAAGAGTTTACCGAGAAGCTCTTAAAGGAAATCGCAGACAAGGCTAACTAATTAGCTCATATTTAACACATCAGAGGTAAACCAATGTTTGGAAGAGAGCAGGAACACGACAAAAAATGGCGTGACGGTGTATATCTTTGCACTGCGGCAAACACCTTCGAAGCAGACCTTTTCGAGTCAAAGCTTAAAGCCGAAGGAATTCCGTGTGTGAAGAAATATCAGGATGCCAGCAATTTTATAGAAATAGCGATGGGCTCCAATTCGGCTTATCCCATCGACATATATGTGCCGGAGGATAAACTCGAAGACGCAAAGATTGTCGTGGAACCGATGCCTCTTACGGATGAAGAGATTGAGAAACTTGAAAAGGAAATGAAATGAATGTGATGGCTTTGGTCAACCTGGTCGTAGAGGGTTGTGGTCTGATATTCTGTATAGTGGGGATACTTTGTGCGCGCTTGGCTTACAAGGTAGACCCCGACAGAAACAGATTTCCCGTGCGCCTTTTCGGGTGTGCGGGGCTTGCGCTCATAAGCAATATGCTCGGTATAATTTTCAAAGGCAACCTATCACCTGTAGGGCTGGTCATTATTCCGATTGCAAATTTTTGTGAGTTCTTCTTTTCATATACAATCGCGTGGCATTACTCCGAATGGCTGATGCACTGTCTCGGAATCAAGGGCAGACATCTGATGCGGAGAATAAACCTCGCCATATTGATAGTCAGTGAAGCGCTGCTCGTCATATCGCAGTTTACGCATATGTATTATTACATAGACGAGTTTAACGTATATCACCGCGGTGAGGTATGGCTTATTTCGCAGCTGATTGCTTATGCGTTCTATTTCCTGGACATCTGGCTTTTGATCAGATATCCGGGCAGGCTTCAGAAAAGACAGACCGTAGCGTTTGCGGCATTTATCGCAATGCCGGCGCTGGCTTCGGCCGTGCAGATGATGCTGTACGGGATTTACGTTCTGCTCTTTTCGTGCAGCATATGTGCGTTCATCATCTTTGTGATGATTTTGTCCGACCAGGTGAGCGAATACTGCAAAAAGGCGGACGAGCTTGCACAGCAGCAGATAGAGCTTAATGAAAGCCGCATGAAGCTGGCGATGTCGCAGATTCAGCCTCATTTCCTCTACAATACGCTGAATGCGATTCACTATCTTTGCGAAGCAGACCCAAAGCTGGCGCAAAAGACAGTCGCCAATTTCAGCACTTATCTTCGTGGAAACCTATCGGCGCTGGATAAAACAGGCACTATCCCGATTGAGCAGGAAATGGATCACACGCGCATGTTCATAGATCTCCAGCAGCTTCGGTTTGGAGATGAACTGAACGTTGAATACCACATAAACAGCTATAACTTCAGGATACCGCCTCTTTCGATTCAGGTACTTGTGGATAATGCAATCACACACGGCGTTTGCGCAAAGGTAGGTGGCGGCACCGTTATCATACGTACTGACGAGTACGAAGACCGCTACGAAGCAAGCATATCCGATGACGGTGTAGGCTTTGATACCGAACATACCTGCGATGACGGAAAACCTCATTACGGAATCAAAAATGTCCGTACCAGAGTCGAGAGTATGTGTAACGGGAAACTTGAAATTGAAAGCACGCCGGGCGAAGGGACAACGGCGAGAATTATAATTTTCAAAGATAAAGAAAAGTCAAAGAAAAGTCAAAGACAATCATTAGGAGGTAGATTATGAGCGAGAATTGTTCACACGATTGCAGCAGCTGCAGCAAAGAAGGCTGTGCCATCAGAAAGGAAAGCCTTAATGCAGCCAGCAAGGTAAAAAAGGTTATAGGTATCGTATCCGGAAAGGGCGGCGTAGGAAAATCGATGATTACATCGCTGCTCGCAGCCACAATGGCAAGACGCGGCTATAAAACAGCAATCCTCGATGCTGATATTACAGGCCCGTCAATTGCAAAAGCATTCGGCGTAACAGGTCAGACATACCAGACCGAAGAGGGTATAATTCCGGCATCCTCAAAGGAAGGCATTGATATCATGAGCATCAATCTGATCCTCGAA
>DGGP01000160.1 GCA_002392265.1 Firmicutes bacterium UBA3871
GGGAACGCTGGCAACATGCATGTATTATACGGAGCTGGATCCGTTCACAATGCGCCCTGTATATGTAGCAAAGCTGATGCGCGAAAAGCATATGCAAAGAGCGCTGATACATTTTAACAAACCGGAAAACAGAAAGCTGGTGCTCGAAGCACTCAGAAAGGCAAACAGGGAGGACTTAATCCCTGTGCTGCTGCCGACAGGAAAAGGAAAAGATGTCAACACTCACAGAACTGACTCAGGTTACAGAGGACGCCGCAAGGCTGTACAATCAAATAATCAGAGGAGCGGTGAAAGAAAGCACCACGCTGCTAAAAACAACGGCAGAGGCTCAGATTCAAGGAAAGCTGGTCTTTGGAAATAACATTGACCTGATGCGCAGCCTTGAATGCGGAAAGGTTCAGCTGGTTTATATCGATCCTCCGTTCTTTTCGAACGCAAATTACAAATCAAAGCACGCAAAGACGGGAAAAATCGAGAGGCATGCCTACACCGACGAGTGGCCGGGTGGGATGAAGGAATATCTGACGATGCTGGCGGTGAGGTTTCACTTTATAAAGCATCTGCTCTCGGATACGGGCTCGGTTTGGGTGCATCTGGACTGGCACGCAGCGCATTATGTAAAAATTATAATGGATGAGATTTTCGGCGAAGAGAATTTCGTAAACGAGATAATCTGGAATTACAAATCAGGTGGCAGCACGAAAAGGTATTTTGCGCGCAAACACGACACGCTGCTGTTTTACTCAAAAACGGATAAATATTATCTGAACATCCCAAAGGAAAAAAGCTACAACAGAAAGTTAAAGCCATATAAATTCAAGGGTGTAGAGGAGTTCGAGGACGAGCTCGGCTGGTACACACTGGTGAATATGAAGGATGTCTGGCAGATAGACATGGTGGGCCGCACCAGCGGCGAGCGCACCGGATATGCGACGCAAAAGCCGGAAGCACTGCTTTCGCGCATTATCGAAAGCTGCAGTCGTGAAGGCGATACGGTTTGCGACTTCTTTGGCGGCTCCGGCACACTGGCGGCAGTAGCATCAAAGCTGGGGCGAAGCTGGATAAGCTGCGACATCGGCGCATCTGCGATTTCTGCGGCAGAAAAGCGTCTGGCGGGCATCGGCGCGGGCTTTGAGCTTATCAAAATAGGCGAGGGGGCCGGCAGCTCCGCGTGCGATGGCTTTAGGCCAAAGGCAAGGCGTGCAGGCTCTTTAGCGGCACTGACAGGCTGCGAGCCGGGCGATGTCTCGGGTCTCAGGCTTGACGCAAAAAGCAGAAAGCATTATGAAAAACTTGCGGCGGAAAATCCGCTTGCTCTGATAGATTACTGGTGTGTGGATGAGGATTACGACGGAATTGTCTTCAGACCCTCGGCTTACATTTTGTCAAAGGGTGGCGAGGTGGAGAAAAGCGCAGAGCTGAAAAAGCCCGGCAAGCGGGTGGCAATCAGAGCGGTGGACATTTTCGGACGGGCAGGTATGTGTATTTTGGAGGCTTAGAAATGAAAAAGCTCGAAAAGGAAAAAGTGAAGAAGGTCCTGATAGATGTGGCGCTGATAGTAATCGCCTGCTTTATCGGTTCGTTTTCGACGGTGAGCATCATGATACCCAACGGGCTGACCAGCGGCGGCGTTACGGGCGTTGTCAGGATTATACAAAATTATGCTGACGTGAACTTTTCAATCATGTATTATGCGGGATCGCTCATCATTCTGGTGCTGTGCGCAGTGCTGCTGGGAATCAGGGAAGCGAGGAAAATCCTGCTTCTTTCGGTGGTTTATCCAGCGACGCTGTTTGTGTGGGAGCTGCTCGACATCAGACTGATAGAGGGAAAGGATGTAATCCTTGCGGTTATTTACTGCGGCGTATTTTCAGGCATCTGCAACGGTATCGTTCAGTCGAGAGGTTATTCGTTCGGCGGCTCGGATACGGTTGCGAAAATCATAAAGGAAAGATGTATGCCGCATGTGGCGCTTTCAAAGGTTATGCTTGGAGTGGATGCTGCGGTAATCATAGCTTCGGCGCTTGTTTACGGCAGAAACATTGCGATGTATGCGCTGGTGACATCGGTGCTGACGAGCAAGGTTATCGACTTTTACATGTACGGTATCTCGCCAAAGCTGGTGCGGGTTGCGATTATATCGAATGCGCAGGGAGAGATTGCGGATTATATCATGAATACAGTAGGACGCGGCGTGACGATAGAGAATATCACCGGGGCTTACACAGGCGAGGAGAGAAAAAAGCTTGCTGTGCTGTGTTCGCCTCGCGAAGGCGTGCTTATCAGGAATTTTGTGGCGCAGTGCGACCCGAAGGCACTTTTGACGCTTACGGCTGTCGACTCCGTCTGGGGTGACGGCTCGGGATTCAAGCCTTTCGAAAGTTAAAAAAGTAAAAGCTAAGGTTTTTTGCCCGTTTTAGCCGTTTTCATTGATTTCGTTTTAAAATAGGTATATTATTAATTATACAGAATATTTAGGACTAATTACTTTTTATCGTCCGGTCGGAGAAAGCTATGGATGCAGGCATAAATATAGCATTAGAAGCGCTTTGTATCGTTATTTGCCTTCTCATCATGTTCTTTTTCCTTTTGGAGAGGGGAAAGACCACGAGAATTGACAAATACTTTGTCGCTATGCTCACAATTAATATTGTTGCGCTCGTATCGGATATGTCCTCGTTTACCTTTGAGGGGAATCCGAACGCAATTCAGATGCTGTATATCGTAAAGATGCTCTCTTACCTCGCAGGATATATGCTTTTTGGAATATATATCGAATATATTACCGAATACCTGAGCATATCTAGGCCTGTGCCGAAAATCGTCCGCTATGTGGGAACAGGTCTTGCGTTTGTATTTCAGGTTTTGGTATTCCTGCAGCTCTTTACGCACTACCTGTTTACGGTAGATGAAAACGGCTACTATGTCAGAAACAATCAGACATGGATTTGCGAAAGCGGAACGATGGTGCTGTTCCTGTTCCTGCTGTTTTTATCGGTTAAATACAGAAAGTATCTCGATGCCGGAATTACAGTATCGCTTCTTACTTTTGCGCTGCTGCCTACTGCGGCTGCGGTAGCTCAGATTTTTACCAGAAACACTGCGTTTGTGTTTGTCTTTACCACACTCTCACTTTTGGTTGTTTATTCGACCATACACAAGGAAACGGTAAAAAGGCTGCAGTCTACCGAGACGGAGCTAGCTGCGGCGAGACTGAGCCTGGTGATGAGCCAGATTCGGCCGCACTTTATGTACAATTCGCTTACTGCCATTGCTCAGCTTTGCACGATTGATCCAAAGCGCGCGCAACAGGCTACAATAGATTTTTCAAATTATCTGCGCGGAAACCTCGATTCGGTGAACTACACCAGACCGATTCCGTTTGCGCAGGAGCTGAAGCACCTAAAGACATATTTGGCACTTGAGCTGATGCGCTTTGAGGATAGTCTGAATGTTGAGTATGATATCGCTACAGAGGATTTTCTGGTGCCTGCGCTTTCCGTACAGCCGCTTGTCGAAAATGCCGTAAAGCATGGCATATGCAAGCGTAGAGACGGAGGCACAGTAAAAATTTCCACCAGAGAGACCGAAGACGCCTTCATAGTTGAGGTAAGAGACGATGGAGTGGGGTTTGATGTGAATGAGCCGCTTTCTGACGAAAGGTCGCACATCGGAGTGTCGAATGTGCGCAGCCGAGTTGAGTCGATGATGGGCGGCAGCCTCACGGTCGAGAGTGAGGTAGGCGTGGGCACAGTGTCGACGCTTACTGTACCAAAGAAATAAAGTAGGGTCAAAGCAGTGGCGGAGAAAGGAAATATCGATGAGAATTATAATTGCCGATGATGAAAAGCTTGCACGCGAAAGCATGCTGTCTGCACTTAGGGAAGTCGAGCCCGATGCCGAGCTGGTGCCGTTTCGCAGGCCTGAAGAGGTTCTTGAATATGTAAAGGAAAACACCTATGATGTGGCGTTTCTCGACATAGAAATGGGAACTATGAGCGGACTGGCGCTGGCAAAGCAGCTAAAGGAAATCAGAGCAGAGGGCGATATCGTGTTTGCAACGGGCTACAGCCAGTATGCAATCGAAGCCTTCAAGCTGAGAGCTGCGGGCTATCTGATGAAGCCTGTGACGGCGGAGGATGTAAAGCGCGAGCTTGATCACATAAAGGAAAGAAAGGCAACTGTTGAAGAACATCCCGGCCTTTCGGCAAAATGCTTTGGCAAGTTTGAGATTTATTATGATGACAAACCGATAAAGTTCAGATACTCAAAGACAAAAGAGGTTCTGGCTTACCTAATCTGCAGAAAGGGTGCTTTCTGTCAGAACGGCGAGATTATGGCGGTTATCTGGGAGGATAAAGACGATACACCATCGCTTTTCTCGAACCTGAGAAACCTGATTAGCGATGCTACAGGCACATTAAAGGAGCTCGGCTGCGGAGATGCGATAATTAAGCGCAGAGGTATGGTTGCGATTGACCGTGCAAAGGTGAGCTGCGACTATTACAGATGGCTTTCGGGCGATATAGACGCGGTTAATGAATACAACGGTGACTTTATGCTGCCTTACGAATGGGCTGAATTTGTAATGGGCGGCTTTGATGACTACGATTACGAAGACTAAGGGGAATAGGGATATAAATGTCAGGGATTAAAAATAGTAAATTGATTATTACTATACTGACGGCGCTACTTTGCTGTCAGTATAGTTTCTTAAATGCGGATTTTTCATACGCCGCTGTAATTACGGATGCCGACATAAAAGAGGGGCTTGCGTTTTGTGCGCAGTATCCGGTGTCGCTGAGCTATGAGGGCGAAAAGATAGAGTTCTCGGCAAAGGACGTGCCGCCTGTAATTATTACGCCATCCGGCGAAAAGAACGGTCGTACGCTCATTCCGGTTCGCGCGCTTCTCGAAAAAATGGGTGCTACGGTAACGTGGTACGAAGAGACTCAGACAGTCGGAATTGAGCTCGATGACATGTCGGTTTTACTCACAATCGGCTCAGATGTGGCAAAGGTCGGGAATAATCAGATCGTTCTCGACGTGCCGGCGCTGATCATCGACCATGACGGCGATTATTACGGCAGCACCATGATTCCGGTGCGCTTCGTTGCCGAAAGTCTCGGCTGCGAGGTAGGCTTTGAGGAAGCAAGCCGCACGGTTACGGTAAAGGCGCCGATTAAGTCTGTGCCTGCTGCCACTGCCGGCGGAATCTTCCCGGACTATGAATATGCGCCACTTCCGAAGTTCACAAAGGCCGCGGCTGAAAAGCTTATCGCAATAGATGCGGGCCACGGTGGCAAGGATTCGGGGGCGGTCGGACACGCAAAAAAGGCAGATCAGCTCTATGAGAAAAAGGTGAACCTGGCTTGCGCGCTGAAGCTTCGCGACTATCTCGAGCAAGCGGGCGGCAAGACTTACATGCTGCGCACGACCGACAGCTCGATTTACATCTACGACAGGCCGGTGATGGCAAATGAGGCGGAGGCTGACTTTTTCGTGTCGGTACACAACAACTCCACCGAGAACGCAAAGACTAACGGCACGATGGTGATCTATGCCGACAAGCTGTACTACGGCATGAACGACGAAGGCAGGGCTATCACGCTCGAAAATCGCGCGTACGAGTGGGCTGTGAGCAATCCGGCAATAACGTTTGATTTGGATGGCAAGCCTGTCGGGACGAGTGAACTTGAGGCTTACGGCATCACATCGGGTGAGGTTGCCGAAAAGATACTGAAGAATATGATGGAGGCGCTCGGCACTGCGAATGCGGGGCTAAAGAATAACAACTCCTATATAGTAATCAACTCGACGAGAATGCCGGCGATTATCATAGAGGGGGCGTACCTTTCGAATGAAGAGGATTTTGCAAAGCTTTCGGAGATTGAAGAGTTTGCGAACAGATATGCTTATGCGGCGGCGCTGGGTATTATTGAAGCGTTTAACGAGAGGTGGCCGGACTAAAGTGGATGCAGAAAGGCTGGAAAGCAGGTAAATATGGGAATTATTGTATTGTATTTGGGTATGGTCGTTGTCGGTTATCCGATAGGGGCGATGCTTCGGAAGAAGAATATTGAGTTTAAGGGCGTTAATGCTGTGGAAATGGTGACAATTGCATTTCTCGTCTTTATGATGGGGGCCAGAATCGGCGCAAACGATGAGGTCATCAGATCGCTTGATACAATTGGCCTGGAGGCATTTGTGCTGGTTGTTCTCGCATTGGCAGGCAGTGTGACATGCGTTTTTGCCCTGAGAAAATTTTTTGGATTTGACAGGATGGGGGGAAAGAAGAATGACTAAAATTATCATTTCCTCCGTCGTAATCGGAATCCTTTCGGGATATTTCTGGCTGCCGGCGGGCTTTATAGCCGCTACAGAGACGCTTTTAAAGATATTCCTCTGCATACTTTTAGTGTTTGTGGGAATTGATTTGGGAAAGGACGGCAGCGTTCTGAGTAATATTAAAACAGCGGGAGCCAGGCTGCTGCTTTTCCCTGTGGCTGTATTTGTGGGAACTTTGGCAGGCTGCGCCGTAGGGTCGCTGTTTTTGCCGATAAAGCTGATTGACTCGCTGATGGTTGGATGCGGCTTTGGATGGTACACGCTTTCCCCGATCATTCTGGCGGATTATTCGACCGAAATTGCCGCGGTTTCGTTTATGCATAACGTTTTCCGTGAGCTGCTCGGAATCATGCTGATTCCTGTCGTGGCGCGCTATATAGGTTATATCGAGTGCATGTCGCTGCCGGGAGCCGCAGCGATGGATGTGTGCCTTCCGATCGTGGACAAGGCTACGG
>DGGP01000118.1 GCA_002392265.1 Firmicutes bacterium UBA3871
AGTTGTTGCCATGATAGGGCTGGGACACCTCGGCGGCTTTGAAGAGGTAAAGCAGTTTGTTCACGTGAAAAAGCAGTATCACCCAAATGAACAGCGAAAAAGCGTGTACGACAGCCTGTTCGAGGATTACAAGCAAGTTTATTACAGCCTGAAAAAACCTTATGCCAGATCAAACGCAAAGCGTTTCGAGGGTGAAATCTAAGGGGGAAAATTTGATGCCAAAGATTAAAGCGTTTTTGGACGATACAGCTCAGATAATAGGCCCTGTCTTCAGTTTTGAGCAGGAGATTACGGGCAGGAGCGACAGAGAAAAGGCTATTGCGAGATTCGTTTTGGATAAAGCAAAGCTGGTATATGAAGCGGGCAAAAAGCTGGGCGGAGTAAAGCCGCTCGGGTGGTTTCGCGCGAATCTGGAGCATTACGTTTACGTAAAGAAGTACTCCAGAAATACCGAGGGTGAGGACAAGGAAAAGGTGGCGCAGGCGCTTGAAAGGATAAAGATGCCAAGCGATGCGACGGAGCGTGAAATTGCGCTTCGTGAGGCTCTGGTTGAATATGGGAATCGCCTGGTTTCAGAGGATCTCGTTCAGGGAACCTGGGGCAATCTTTCTGTCAGACTGGACGAAAAGACGATTCTGGTAACACCGAGCGGCATTGATTATGCAAGCCTCAGAGCAGCCGATATGGTAAGGGTCGACATCGACACCCTCGAGTACGATCCGAAGGGACTGAAGCCGACAAGCGAGCGCGGCCTCCACGCAATGCTTTATGCATCTCGCCCCGAAATCAATGCGATAATCCATACGCACAGCACTTACTGCTCGGTATATTCGGCCTGCGAAAAGGAAATGAAGCTGACCGGTGAAGCGGCAGAGGTGTTTGGGGAAACCGTTCACCTTGCAAAGTACGGCTTTGCGGGCAGTAAAAAGCTTGCCCGTAATACTGCGAAGGCGGTGGGCAGCGGGCTTGGCGCAATCATGTCACACCACGGCATGATAGTCTGCGGCAAGGATTTGCCGGCGGCATTTAATAATGCATGTCTCCTAGAAAATGCCGCCCGCGATGCTTTGGCGACGCGTTAAAATAACCTGTAACTTTGTCAAAATTCGGGATTGGATTCTCACGTACTACGTGTACGCTGCGAGTCCAATCCCTCTTTTTCCTCGTTACAGAACATTTTTCCTGCGTCGCAGTTTAAAAATCCTTGATTTTGTGGTATAATATTCGTTGCGCGATGAGGCGCGAAAGGAGAGAGATTATGGCAAAGGTAGATATATTTTCGGGATTCCTGGGAGCAGGAAAAACTACACTTATCAGAAAACTTATCGCTGAAGCATACAAGGGCGAGCAGGTCGTGCTGATTGAAAACGAGTTTGGCGATATCGGCATAGACAGCGACTTCTTAAAGGACGCAGGCATTGAAATCACAGAGATGAACAGCGGATGCATCTGCTGCACACTCGTGGGCGATTTCACAAAGGCGATTCATCAGGTGGTTGAAAAGTTCAATCCGGATCGCATCATCATCGAGCCGTCCGGCGTCGGCAAGCTTTCCGATATAATCGCCGCAGTTGCGGGAGCGGATGCGGACCTCGAACTTTCCGGCACCATTGCGGTTGTTGATGCAAAGAAATGTGCAATGTACATGAAGAACTTTGGCGAGTTCTTCAATAACCAGATAGAAAGCGCCAACGCAGTGATTTTAAGCCACGTTGCGGGCGTTTCAGAGGAAAAAATAGAAAAGGCGGTAGAGATGCTGCGTGAGCTCAATCACGATGCGGCTATCATCACAACCGACTGGTCGGAGCTTGATGCAAAGCAAATCCACGAGGCAATGGAGAGCGGAAGCACTCTCAAGGAAGCACTCCACGAGCTCGAGGAGCACGAGCATCACCATCATCACGACCATGAGCATCATCACGAACATGGTGAGTGCTGCCATGACCATGACCACGATAATGAGCACGGCGAGTGCTGCCATGACCATGAGCACGATCACCATCACCACCATCACGACCACGAGCACGAGCACCATCATGAGGGCGAAGAGGATTGCTGCTGCCACGGCCATCACCATCACCACGATGCAGACGAGATTTTCGAGTCCATAGGCATCGAGACGGCGAGAAAGTTCGAACCGAAGGCACTCGAAGAGGTGCTGGCAGGCCTTGAAAATGAGGAAAAGTTCGGGCTTGTGCTTCGTGCAAAGGGCATCGTTCCTTCAGAGGACGGCTGGATGCAGTTTGATTATGTGCCGGGCGAGCCGGAGGTCAGAACCGGTGCGGCTGCGGGGCTTACGGGCAGAATCTGTGTGATCGGTTCAAAGCTCAATCAGGATGAAATAAAGAAGGCCTTCCTGAAATAAATTGGGATATCAGAGGTACCAAAATGCTTAAAGCAAAGAAAAAGGAAATACCTGTATATGTTTTTGTCGGCTTCCTCGAAGCAGGCAAGACGGACTTTATGCAGGGAGTTCTGGAGGGAAATGATTTTTGCCGTGGCGAGAGGACACTGCTTCTCGTGTGTGAAGAGGGTGAAAATGAATATAATCCGAAAAAATTCTCTGCCCCGAACATTTTCATAGAAACCATTGGCAGCGAAAGCGAGCTCAACCCCGAGAACCTTCAAAAGCTCACGGATAAATATATGGCGGAGCAGGTTCTGGTGGAATACAACGGCATGTGGATGATGAAATCGTTCTACGAGGCTATGCCTCAGAAATGGATGATTTACCAGATTCTGATGGTGGTTGATGCAACGACGTTTATGGTGTACAATAAAAACATGAGGAATCTCATGTACGACAAGCTAAACGCCATGGAGATGATTGTATTCAACCGCTTCACCGACGACATGAGCAAGGATGAGTTCCACAAAATTGTCAGGGCTGCAAACAGAAGTGCGGACATTATTTACGAGTTTGGAGATGACCGCATAGAGCTTGACGATATAGAGGATCCGCTGCCGTTTGACATAAATGCGGATGTAATCGAGATTCGAGATGTGGATTATGCCCTTTGGTACAGAGATATAAACGAGGAGCCTCAGAAATACGAGGGTAAAACGGTTTCCGTAAAGGGCAGATGTCTGGTCGGAAATGACCTGCCGAGCTCGGTCTTCATTTTCGGAAGACATGTTATGACCTGCTGCGTAGAAGATATTCAGTTTGCGGGTCTGATTGGTACATATCCGGAATGTGAAAAGAAACTAAAGCACGGAGAGTGGTACAAGCTTACCGGAAGAATCTCCGTCGGCTATCACCCGGTTTACGGTGAAGAGGGTCCGATACTGAATGTAAAGGAATATAAAAAGGCCGCTCCTCCGGTAGAAGAAGTGGCCACATTCTCATAAAAAAATTTATTAAAATATTTTTCAGATGCTTGCAGTTTTGTTGCAAGGCATGGTGTATATTAAAATTACAAAAGGAAAACAAAACGGATTAACTTTGAAAAGGCGGCCGTTAGGCCTATTCATAATATACTCCAACTTATTTTATCTCAATAGGGGTGAACCGCATTGCGGTTCATTTCTATTTTTTTGCTCATTTTAAGGGCAGATGTTCCAGTGTGATTCGACCTATTGTAGCCGAGCGGAACTCATCGAGGATGGTACGCCCACCGCGTTCATAGTCAATGCGTTTCCCCGGCAGTATCCAGCCTCTGCGGCGGCAGATGGCTTCCATTATGGCAAGAGATGTCGTCTTTTCGGCATCGTCCGACATGGAAAGCTCGTACTCGTCGACCTCGAGGTCCGATTCGGTCAGCTTGTAGCGTGCGGTCAGCATATTAAGGTAGTCCTGTCTCAGTACCGTAATCAGCTCGAGAGCCAGAGAAGGCGTGTCGAGGATTTCGTCCTTTATCGAGCCGCAGAATGCCAGATTAAGACCTACCTTCGGGTCCTCAAACTTTGGCCAGAGTATTCCCGGCGTATCTAAAAGCTGCATGCCGTTTTCAATTGAGAGCCACTGCTTGCCCTTTGTGACGCCCGG
>DGGP01000150.1 GCA_002392265.1 Firmicutes bacterium UBA3871
GGTCTTTCGGTACTTACTTCGATCCCCATGACTGCTCCTTTCCCAATAAAAAAACTTAACTGCAGATATATGATATTTGTCCCTTTACGGCTTGTCAAGCCGTTTAACATATGGCTGAACTCTGCCTTTATCTGCGCATCTGATCATGCCGGCGAAAAAAAAATCGTAATCCCCCATAAATCCTCTCCGGCTCATCCGTATGATGAACATAGGACAAAGACAAAGATCCTTCTCAAGGCCCGGTGCAACATGCAGCCGGAAAGAATAATCAAAAGGATCACATATAAAAACGGAGGAAAATGATATGAAGAAAAGAAACATTGCTGTTATGTTACTTCTGTGCATCACAATGGCAGGATGTGGAAACTCAGTTGCTTCCACAAGCAGGGGAAATCTGAATACCCCGGGCGTTACTGCCCCCGCAAGCGTCAAGCAGTACACCGATGCCGAAATAGAAAAGCGCATCAAACAGGTCGGCAAGGATTACGACGGTCTCTACGATTACTCCTGGAGCGGCGGCAATCGTAACAAGGGACTGGTCATGATGTCAAACGCAGTAACTTATGAATCAGCCGCAGTTGCCGAAGATTGTGAGGCAGAGGCAGACTATAGTGTCGCCGGCTCTTACAATGCAAATCTGAGTGTTACTCCCGGTACCGTCTACGATCCTGATGCTTACATCGACGATGTCGAATGGAATACCGAAAGCTACAAGAATATCAATGAATCCGGTTTCGTTTCCGTAGCAACACAGCCTTTCTCAACCTTCGGCGCCGATGTGGATACCGCAAGCTATTCAAACTTCCGCCGCAGGGTATTTGAAAATGACGGCTTTGGCATAACCGATAATGCGCTGCGCGTCGAAGAGATGATCAACTACTTTAATTATGATTATGTTCTTCCTGCAGACGGAGAGAAATTCGGCGTAGTGACCTCTCTCACCGACTGCCCCTGGAATCAGGATACAATGCTCCTGCGCGTCGGTATCCGCGCCGAAGATATCAAGCCCGAAAAAGGAAGCAATATAGTATTTCTTGTTGACACCTCCGGATCCATGTTCAACAACAATAAACTGCCTCTGGCACAGGAAGCTCTCAAAATGCTCCTTGAAAACCTCGACGATGACGACACCATATCAATAGTTACCTATGCAGGTACCAGCGAAGTACTTTTAGACGGCGCAAAGGGTAGCGATCGTAAAGAAATAAAGGATGCTATAGATTCTCTTGAAGCATACGGCTCCACCAACGGCGAAGGCGGCATAAACGCTGCTTACGATACAGCCGCAAAGCACTTTATAAAAGGCGGGAACAACCGCGTTATCCTCTGCACCGACGGCGACCTCAATGTAGGCGTATCTTCCGAAGCAGGCCTTATCGACCTTGTAAAAGAAAAGAAAGAGACCGGCGTATTCTTATCCTGCCTGGGATTTGGTGAAGGCAATTATCAGGACGACAAAATGGAAGCCCTTGCCGACTACGGAAACGGCAACTACGCTTTCATCGACTGCAGCGCCGAAGCAGAGCGCGTGCTCAAAGACGAGATGTGGTCAACCCTCTTTACCGTAGCCAAAGACGTTAAGTTCCAGGTAGAATTCAATCCCGCTCAGGTAAAGGGCTACCGCCTTATCGGTTACGAAAACCGCTCAATGGCAGCAGAAGACTTTGCAGACGATACCAAGGACGGCGGCGAAGTGGGATCAGGCCAGTGCGTGACCGTACTTTACGAAGTAGTCACCAACGACTCCGCTTACGAGCTTCCCGGTGTTGAATCCAGATATGCAAGTGACGAAACCGCTGCTGCAAACGACAGCGACGAACTCCTGGCAGTAAACATCCGCTACAAAGAGCCCGATGCAGACAAGAGTGAGCTCCGCACCTATCCCGTTACCATGGCTGACAAGATGGATGATATGGACTACGATACTTCCTGGGCAGCCGGCGTGGCACAGTTCACAATGCTCGTCCGCGGATCCGACAATATGGGCACTTCCAGCTACGAAGAGATCTACGACAGACTTAAGAACGACCCTTCAATAATGACAGATGACTTCAAGGCACAGTTCCTTTACATGGTACAGAAAGTAGCAGACAACGCTTAAACCAAGCAGTCCATAATACCTCAAAGAAACAGCCGCCCGTAAATGGGCGGCTGTTTCATGTTTACAGATTGCTTATGATCAGATTGAATACGGTAGCATTAGTATTGGCATCATAATGCATGCCATCTACCATATTGTAACCGTATGTCACCAGATAACTCCAGGTATCTATATATTTGACTCCGGAAAGGTTATTGACCATTATGGCGTTAAACGCGCTCACGTTGTCGTTATTCGTCCAGGGGTTATCTCCCACAGGATTTACGGATACAAAATAGGTTCTGGCTCCTCTGGCTGCCCATTCCGCGGCTTTCTGATTTATCAGCGCCGAATAACTGTATCCGTTATCCGTATCATTTACACCAAGGCATATGACCACTTTTGTCCCGCGGCCTATGATGCCCTCAGCCTGTCCCAAAGCTGTGGATACGAACCATTCATATCCCTTTGAATTCTCGCAGATCCAGCTGACTCCGCCACCGCCTGTCACATCTCTCATCTGTACACAGCGTGAATCACCTATCATCAGTACGCCTGCAGGCGCCACTACCTGTGGCGGAGGAGGCGGCGCCAGCGCGGGATCCTGTGTAGGCGCCGG
>DGGP01000143.1 GCA_002392265.1 Firmicutes bacterium UBA3871
AATGCAATGGATTTCGACGACCTGCTGATAAACGCAGTTCGCGTCTTTGAACGCGACGAGGCGGTACTTCTCAAATACCAAAACCGCTTCCGCTACATAATGGTCGACGAGTATCAGGATACCAACGCGATTCAGTACAGGTTCATAAAGCTGCTTGCCGATGCGCATAATAACATCTGCGTGGTAGGCGATGACGACCAGTGCATCTACGAGTGGCGAGGCGCAGATATCCGCAACATCCTTGATTTCGAACGCGACTTTAAGGGTGCAAAGGTTATCAAGCTCGAGCAGAACTATCGCTCCTACGGCAACATCCTCGATGCGGCGCACTCCGTCATTTCCCACAATCGCGGCAGAAAGGACAAAAAGCTCTGGACCACAAAGGAAAAGGGCGACCGCGTCAGATACCATCAGGCGGACGATGAACGCGACGAGGCGAGATACGTAGCAAGTGAAATCAGCTTCCGCATGAAGGCGGGCGAAAAGAGAGAAACACCGCTTAAATTCGGGGACTTCGCGGTGCTCTACCGTACGAACGCACAGTCACGTATCTTTGAGGAAATCCTGAGCCGCATGGGTATACCTTGCAAGGTTGTCGGAAATGTCGGCTTCTACGATAGAAAAGAAATAAAGGACGTCATGTCGTACCTGAGACTGATTCAGAATCCAAAGGACGATGTGGCGCTTGAAAGAATCATAAATGAGCCAAAGCGAGGTGTCGGAGATGTGACGCTTACCAGGCTCAAAGAGTGGGCGGCAGAGCGCGAAATGAGCCTTCTGGAGCTTCTCGGCGACGAAATGGTGCGTGCGGGGCTGAAGGGAAAGGCTTATGCGGCGGTAACGGATCTGGTAAATATGCTGACGGGCTATCACGATGCAATCGGCGAGGTTGATCTTCTCGAAATGTACGACGGAGTGCTGGCGAAGTCGGGGTATCTGAAGGCACTGCAGGATGCCGCCACCATCGAAGCGGAGGGCCGCATCGAGAACATCCTCGAGCTTAGGTCCGCCATCGAAGACTTCAAAAAAGAAATGCCGGAGGGCACACTTTCTGACTTCCTCGAGGGCAAGGCTCTGGCCTCCGACAGCGACAAGCTGCCAAGCGGCGAGGAAGCCGAAAACGCCGACAATGTTCTGCTCATGACGATGCACACCGCAAAGGGGCTGGAGTTTCCGGTGGTCTTCATGCCGGGGCTCGAGCAGGGACTGTTCCCGGGCTGGCGCGCGATGGACAGAGAAGACGGCCTTGAGGAGGAACGCAGACTTTGCTACGTCGGCATGACGCGCGCAAAGGAAAAGCTGATTATGACAAGCGCGAGAATGCGTACCCTCTACGGAAAGACCGACTACACGCAGGAATCCTGCTTCCTCCGCGAGATAGGCTCCGAGTTTATCGAAGGGGACGGTCTCGACCATAGCAGTGCAAGCCGCGCAATGAAGCAGAGCGCATTCCGCGACGGCTATGCTGAAAACCCGGCGCCACAATCGCCTTTCAAGGGTGGCATCAGCTATGTTCAGCGTCAGGTGATGGCAAAGGCGGCAGGCGGCGGACCGGAGCTTGCGGTCGGAGATATCGTTTCGCATGCGAAGTTTGGCCGCGGAGAGGTTACGGAAGTTGATGAAAAGACAGTTACGGTGGTATTCGAATCCGAGGGCAGGAAAAAGCTTGCTCGCGGAGTAGCACCGATTAAAAAGCTGGAATCATAGATTTAATCACAGGATATGGAAAGAGAAAAAAACATTTCAAGAATGAAGGAGCTCACCGCAAGGCTTGATGAGGCGGCACGCGCTTACTACAGCGAGAGCCGTGAAATCATGAGCAACTTTGAATACGATGCGCTCTATGATGAGCTGGCTGCTCTTGAAA
This sequence comes from Firmicutes bacterium UBA3871, assembly GCA_002392265.1. Classification (GTDB taxonomy): domain Bacteria; phylum Bacillota; class Clostridia; order Peptostreptococcales; family Anaerovoracaceae; genus UBA3871. The sequence goes on from DGGP01000143.1 coordinate 1,868, forward strand.
AGGAGACAGGCACAGTACTTGCAGGCAGCCCGACGGTCCGCGTGGGCTACGAGGTGCTGTCGGAGCTTCCGAAGGAGCGCCATCCTTCCCGCATGCTGTCGCTCGACAAGACCAAGGAAGTGGCGGTGCTGCAGGAGTGGCTTGGCAGCCACAAGGGTCTGCTTTCGTGGAAAATGGACGGCCTCACAATAGTTCTCACCTACGAAAACGGCAGCCTTGCAAAGGCGGTTACGCGCGGAAATGGCGAAATAGGCGAGGTCGTGACTCCGAATGCGAGGTTTTTCGAAAACCTGCCGCTGACGATTCCTTACAAGGGAAAGCTCATAGTGCGCGGCGAAGCCGTAATAAAATATTCGGATTTTGAAAAGATAAACGACGGCATCACGGACAATGATGCGAAATATAAAAATCCGCGGAATCTTTGTGCGGGTACGGTGCGCCAGCTTGACACTTCGGTCACGGCAAAGCGCCATGTGAATGTGTTCATCTTTGCGCTGGTCAGCGCCGAGGAGGCTCAGAGCACATCCGACGGGCAAATCAGTATGTTCTCCGCCGACGAAAAAGGCGATGCACTCCCGGGAGATAGCCGCGAGGCGCAGTTTGAGGCCTTAAAAAAGCTTGGCTTTGAGGTTGTCGAATACAGGGCAGTTGGCGGTAGCGCGGAGCTTCCTGAGGCTGTCAACTATTTCTCAAAGGCAATAGAGAGCAACGACTTCCCAAGCGACGGTCTGGTTCTCATTTACGACGACATCGAATACGGAAGGTCCCTCGGGCAGACGGCGAAGTTCCCGCGCGATGCGATTGCGTTTAAGTGGCGTGATGAAATCCGCGAAACGACGCTTACGGAAATCGAGTGGTCCGCGAGCAGAACAGGTCTGATAAACCCTGTGGCAATCTTTGAACCAGTGGAGCTCGAAGGTACGACGGTAAGCCGTGCGTCGGTGCACAACATCAGCATTGTAAGGGAATTAAAGCTCGGAATAGGCGATACGATTACGGTCTACAAGGCAAATATGATAATTCCGCAAATTGCGGAGAACCTTACCAAATCGGACACTCTCGATATTCCAAAGAAGTGCCCTGTCTGCGATGCGCCTACGGAAATCAAAAAGGATGCGGACACAGAGGTCCTCATCTGCACAAATCCGGATTGCCCGGCAAAGCATGTAAAGCGTTTTGAGCATTTTGTGAGCCGCGACTGCATGAACATCGACGGCATCAGCGAGGCTACCGCCGAGAGACTGATTGCGGCAGGTGTGTTGCACGAACCTGCGGATCTTTTCAGACTTTCTGAGCACAGGGACATAATTGTAAAGCTAGAAGGCTTCAAGGACAAGTCCTTTGAAAATATGCTCGAAGCGGCAAAGAAGGCTTCACACACCACTCCGGCCAGACTCCTTAATGCGCTCGGAATCGAGGGTATCGGCACAGCCAATGCAAAGGTGATTGCGAAGGCGGCGGGGAATGACTGGGAAAGGCTTCGGAGCCTTACGAAGGAGGAGCTGCTAAAGATAAGCGGGGTGGGCGATGTGCTTGCCGACAACTATGTCGCATTCTTTAGCGATGTGAAAAACAAAGCCGAGGTGGAGCGCCTGACAGAGGTTTTAACCTTTGAGGAGCAAAGCACCGATGAGGGTGATAACCTGCTCGAAGGCAAAACCTTTGTAATAACGGGCAGCCTTGAAGGTTTCACAAATCGTAAAGAGCTCCAGGAACTGATTGAAAGCCGCGGAGGAAAGGTGGCGGGCTCTGTATCGGCAAAGACGAGCTACCTTATAAACAATGACAATATGTCGGGCAGCACCAAAAACAAGACTGCCAAAAGTCTGGGCGTTCCGATTATCACGGAAGCGGAGTTTTTGGAAATGCTGAAATAAATGCGGAGGACAGGCTTGAAAAGTATTATTTCCTTTGTGCTGGCTATGCAGCTGCTTTTTCAGCCGATTGCGGGGCTGGCGGACATAAACGACAAAAGCTTTATATACGAGCATTCACCGGAGATATTTGCTGACTACACAAAGCCTCATGAGCTTACTGACACTGAAAAGGCGTATGTGGCGCATGCGGGCGGAGTGCTCATGGGCATGACGGGGCTTAACTGTCTCGAGGCGGTGGAAAAAAGCTATGCAAGGGGCTTTCGCCTGATTGAGATGGACATTCTCTTTACCGAGGATGATGTGCCTGTAATGTATCACGCCTGGGACGGTGATAATGCCAGACTTTTTGGGAAGAAACCGTTTACCGTCTATTCGAGTGAAGAGTTTAAAAGCTTCAAAATGGTTTATCTCTGGCATCAGCTGACGCTCGACCAGATGGTGACCTATATGTGCACCAGATTTCCCGAGATGTATCTCGTGACGGATACAAAGGGAAACAACTATTATCTGATGAATGTGCTGAAAGAGCGCTATCCCGGCATGGAAAAGCGCTTTATCGTCCAGGTCTATACCAGGGATGAATACGAATATGCCGTGCAAAAGGGCTTCCCGAACATCATTTATACGCTTTACCGTACCGATGATACAAAGGAGCAGGTGCTGGACTTTTGCAGGAAAAATAAAGTCTATGCGATAACGACATATTCGGACTGGATGGACGACAATTTCCCGGAAACGCTGAACGCAATGGGTGTGTATACATATATCCACACTGTTCACAATCCGCGGGAATATGCAATAGTTAAATCTCATCTTTATCAGGGCATTTACACCGACGGACTATTTGATGTAAACAGTTGACTTTGAGTCCGCCGGGCCATATAATAATATCAGCAAAGTGCCCTTTACAAGTTCCGTTTAGTGTAGATTGGGGTCCTGTGCAATAGGACGCCGCGAACCTTGTCAGGTCCGGAAGGAAGCAGCAATAAGTGGTAAGCTTTATGTGGAAAATACTTCCATAGAGAGGTTAGAAGAAAAACAGCTCGTACCATTTTTTTTGAATAACGCCAATAGGGACAGTCCCCAATGGCTAGAAAATCTGCCAATAGGGACTGTCCCTATTTGTAAAGGAGGATTGATTATATGTCATATACAGCTTTATACAGAAAATTTAGACCAACTAAATTTAGCGATATTGTTGGTCAAGAACATATAACAA